>CAXTUV010000035.1:0-12960 GCA_964247445.1 uncultured Acidobacteriaceae bacterium
CTCCAGCAAGGCATAACGGTAGATCAGGAAAGCCAGGTTGGTCGAGGCAAAGCCCGGGCCGCCGGAGGTAGTTACATAGATTTCAGCGAAGACCCCGAGCAGGAAGATCGTCTCGATCATGACGGTGGCGGCCACCGCGGGCCCGAGGTGCGGCCAGATAATGTAGCGCAGCATTTGCACAGGTCCCGCGCCATCCATGCGCGCCGCTTCAGCCCGTTCCGGGTCGAGCGACTGCACGGCGGTAAGCAGCGTCAGGGTTGCGAAGGGCAGCCACTGCCAGGTGAGAATCACGATGATGGCGGCAAGCGGCGCGCGCGCTAACCAGTCAACCGGCTGGAACGCCAGCGCGCGGGTGATAGAGGCAAGGAACCCGTAATCCGGGTGGAGCAGCATGTTCTTCCATAAAAGCGCCGAAACCGTGGGCATCACGAAAAAAGGCGCGAGCGCGAGCACCCGGGCCACGCCGCGGCCGGGAAACTCCTGGTTGAACAGGAGTGCCAGCAGCGTCCCGAGCCCGACTGTAAGCAGAAGCACGGAACCCACCAGCAGGACGGTGTTGCCGATCGCTTGGAGGAGGCTTGGGTCGGTGAGTAGATAGCGGTAGTTGCCCCAGCCGTCGAAGCCCGTGCGGTCGGGTTGGAGCAGGTTGTAGCGGCGGAACGAGAACCACAGTGTCATGGCGAGCGGCACGCCGGACCACATTGCAAGGGCGGTGACGGCGGGCATTTTGAGCAAGGTCTGCGCTTTCATCGCGTGGGTACCCCGTTGCGCGCCATCACGCGGGCGGTGATGCGCTGGGCCTCGCTCAGGGCTTCGTCGACCGTGAGTTTGCCGGCCAGGGCCGCTGCCATGAGCTGGCCCACCTGGTTGCCGATGGCCGGGAACGCCGGGATTGCGACCAGCTGAATGCCGGTGTACGGCACCGGCTTGAGCGTGGGGTGGAGCGGGTCGGCCGCTCGAATTGCACGCTCAGTCAGAGCCGCAAACGGAGCGGCTGCCAGATAGCTCGGATTATTGTAGGTAGACGCGCGCGTGCCGGGTGGGGCAGCGGCCCATCCGTTGGCCCGCGCGGCCAGCGCGATGTACTCGCGGGAGGTCGCCCAGGTGACGAAGTCGACGGCCTCGTGCGCATGCTTGGACGAAGCAGGCACGGCAAGGCCCCAAAACCATAGCCACTGCGCGCCGCGCGGAGTCGCGGCGACCGGCGCGGAAGCGAAGCCGACCACGCCCGCGACCTTCGACTCGGGGGAAAACAGCGCTCCGGCAGCCACAGTTGCATCGATCCACATGGCGCAGCGGCCGTTTTCAAACAGGGTTAGGGATTCGTTGAAGCCGTTCGAGGTGGCCCCGGGCGGCCCATACTTTCCGAGCAGGTCGACGTAAAATTCGGCCGCCGCGTGCCACTCCGGCGAGTCCAGCTGGGGCCGCCACTGCTCGTCGAACCAGCGCCCGCCGAAGGTGTTGGCCAATGTGGACAGATAGGCCATGTTCTCGCCCCACCCCGGCTTGCCTCGCAGGCAGACGCCGGAGGTGTCCCGCGCCGGATTGTTGAGCGCGCGGGCGAAGCGGGCGATGTCGGCGTAGGTCGGCTGCGCGGGCATTTGCAAGCCTGCTTGCCGGAACAGGTCTTCGCGGTAATACGTCAGGGAGCTTTCGCCGTAGAAGGGCAGGGCATACAGGCGGCCGCCGTAGGAAGCCGCGTCGCGGATGGGCTTAAGCAGGTCGGCTTCGCCATAGTTTGCCGGGAGACGCGCGTCCAACGGCACCAGCCATCCGCGCTGCCCCCAAATCGGCGCTTCCAGTGGGCCGATGGTGACTACGTCATACTGGCTGCCATGCGCTGCGACGTCCGTCGTGGCTTTTTCGCGCAGGATATTTTCCTCAAGCACCACCCAGTTCAGGCGGACGCCCGGATGCGCTTGCTCCCACTGCCCAGAGAGCTTCTGCATGGTGAGCATGTCGCCGTTGTTGACGGTGGCGATCGTCAACGTGGTCTGCGCGCCGGCGGCGAGGGCGAGCCATACGAGCGCGAACACGGCAGAAAATCTCACCACGGCAGAGTACCCCACGGCGGGATCGACGGGAAAGGCGATCAACTGATGAAGGCCTGGGTACCTCCGTACCCAGCGGCTGCTGTTTTGCCCTGAACAGAAACAAAAATATGCCGATAAGGGAGGTACATGAGAGTAGCGGCCCATGGAGCCCTTCCAAACAGCAACCTGCTTTGCAGCATTACTGCCTTGGTCGGCAGGCGAACTTATCGATCGCCTGCCGCGTCTTCTCGCATCTTCCGGCAAATTGCAGCGTCCAATAGTGGAAAGTTGATAAAGGGACACTCATGTCAAATGACTTTCTAAGCATCATCCGCCCTCAGGGTACGCAGTCCGTTCCCGAGGGCCAGTCCTCCCCGCGGAAACGGTCTTACCCTGTGCTGCCGTTGCGGGATACCGTGCTCTTTCCCCATGCTGTCTTGCCGCTCACGGTAGGCCGCGAAAGCTCCATGCTGCTCATCCAGTCGCTTGGTGAGGATCGCTCCGTCGTTGTGGTTGCGCAGCGGGACCCGCGCATGGATGACCCGCAGCCCTCGGACCTGCACACCTATGGCACGCTCGCGACCGTGCATAAGGTAGTCAAAATGCCCAATGGCAGCCTCTTCGTGTTCACCGAAGGCGGGGAGCGCGTCAAGCTGGACGATTACGAGCAGATTGAGCCGTTCATGACCGCCTCGGTCGAGGTCGTGCCGGATGTGGATGCGGCCCCGGGTCCGGAGTTTGAAGCCCTAAAGCGCAATATCATTTCTGATTTTCAGCAGATCGTCGCGGCCTCGCCCACGCTTTCCGACGAGCTGCAAACGATCGCCGCGCAGATTGAAGATGGCTCGCGCCTGTCCGACTTTGTCGCGTCCTCATTGCCGTTTCTCGCCACGGCCGATCGGCAGGACTTACTCGAAACGTCGGATGTGCACAAGCGACTTGAGAAGATCAACAAGCACTTGGCCAAGGAGGTCGAGGTGCAGCAGCTCCGCACCAAGATCCAGTCCGAGGTCCAGGATCAGGTGCAGCAATCGCAGCGCGATTACTATCTGCGCGAGCAGATGAAGGCGATTCAAAAGGAGCTGGGCGAGGGCGATGACGGCCAGCGCGATATTGAGGAGCTGCGGGCGAAGCTCGAAGCCGCGGGCATGCCCGAGGAGACGAAGAAAGAGGCTTTGAAAGAGCTCACCCGTCTCAGCCGCATGTCGCCGATGGCCGCCGATTATTCCACCACGCGCAACTACATCGAGTGGCTTGCGCTGCTGCCTTGGAACAAGAGCACCGGCGGCCAAATCGACCTTGTGCTCGCTAAGCAAGTCTTGGACGAGGATCACTACGAGCTCCGGAAGGTAAAAGATCGCATCTTGGATTACTTGGCCGTACGCCGGCTCAAGCCGGACATGAAGGGGCCAATCCTCTGCTTTGTCGGACCTCCGGGCGTCGGCAAGACCTCGCTCGGCCGCTCCATCGCCCGCTCGCTCGGGCGCAAGTTCCAGCGGCTTTCGCTCGGCGGTATGCATGATGAGGCGGAGATTCGCGGCCACCGGCGCACCTATATCGGTGCGCTGCCGGGCCAGATTATCCAGAACATCAAGCGCGCCGGCGCGAACGACCCTGTGCTGCTGCTTGATGAGATTGACAAGTTGGGCCGGGATTTCCGGGGCGACCCTTCCGCGGCGCTCTTGGAAACGCTCGACCCGGAGCAGAATGCAACCTTCCGGGACAATTACCTGGACCAGCCGTTCGACTTGTCGAAGGTGCTGTTCATCTGCACCGCAAACCAGCTCGACACCATCCCGGAGCCGCTGCGGGACCGCATGGAGATCATTGAGCTGTCCGGCTACTCCGAGGAAGAAAAGCGCAACATCGCCATGCGCTACATCGTTCCCCGGCAGGTGAAGGTGAACGGCCTGACCCCGGATCAAATTGAGATTCCGGAGGACACGATCGGCTTTATCGTGCGCCACTATACCCGCGAAGCCGGCGTACGGCGGCTCGAGCAGCTCATCGGGACGGTCTGCCGCAAGCAGGCTCGCCGCATCGCCGAGGGCAAGCAAGACAAGCTGCTTGTCACGCGCGAGACCGTGCAGGAGTTCCTGGGCGGGATCAAGGTGCGGGTCGACACGGAAATCGCGGAGCGCACGGCGCGCCCCGGGGTCGCGGTGGGCTTGGCATGGACACCGGCCGGCGGCGACATACTTTTCATCGAGGCCAACCGTATGAAAGGTAAAGGCGGCTTCACCATGACCGGCCAGATCGGCCAAGTGATGCAGGAGTCCATGCAGGCCGCGATGACCTGGGTGCGCTCGAATGCAGCCTCGGTCGGCTTGAGCGAGGACTTTACTAAGGACGTAGACATCCACATTCACGTCCCTGCTGGAGCTATCCCTAAAGACGGTCCTTCGGCCGGGGTGACCATGGCGACGGCCCTGGTTTCATTGCTCACCGACAAGCCGGTCCACCCGCTGATCGCGATGACCGGGGAAATCACTCTTTCCGGCAATGTCTTGCCGGTCGGTGGCATCAAGGAGAAGTTTCTCGCGGCCAAGCGCGCAGGGGTTAAGTGTGTCATTCTACCGGCGGATGTGCGGCAAAACGTGGAAGAGGATCTCACCGCAGGGCAGACTGAAGGTGTGACGATCCACTACGCCCGCAGGATTGAGGACGTGCTTGCGGTAGCGCTCCCTAAGAATGGATTCGAGGAGCGCATCGATGATGCGGTTCGCGAGGAGGTTCTGGAGCACGCAAATGCCTAGGCATCTCTTAGCAGCCCGGCTCTGTTCGGGCTGCTGACAGGCGAGCCGAATTTTAAGACAGTCATACTGTCATCCTCGCCGCCCGCTTTGCGCACACCCTTGCCGCATAATGAGCAAGGCTTGCGAGCTGAGCGAGGTGCGATGGCGTCAGGGATGGAGAACGGGCGGGGGCAGGGGTTGATCCTGCCGCATATGCCGTCCATTGACAAACTGCGGGGCACGGCTGTCTTGATGGTTGTTTTATTTCACGGTTTGGCGGTGCCACTGTGGATGCATACGCTCGGACCCTTTTGGGGCACCCTGGCGCTCCAAGCAATCGGACTCGGGCGCTTCGGCGTTGATGTCTTCTTCGTGATTTCCGGGTTTCTCATTACCGGCATCCTGCTTAATACGCGGGAGCGCCCGGACTACTACCGAACCTTCTATCAGCATCGGGCGCTGCGCATCCTGCCTGCCTACTTGCTCACTCTGGTCGGTCTTCGATTGCTGGGTGTTATCGACTGGCGATTCGCGCTGGCCGCAATCTTGTTCTTGCCCAACTTTTCTCGCCTCTTCGGCGCGCCGCTGACGGAATACGGCGTGCTCTGGACCCTTGGCGTGGAGGAGCAGTTCTATCTGCTGTGGCCGTTTTTTGTGCGCAGGTTTCGAGAGCGCACACTGTACTGCCTGCTGCTTACGGCTCTCGTCGCCGAGCCTGCTCTCCGGCTTACGGCTGCCTTGCTCATCGGGCGTATCGACATTCATTACAAAACGCCTTTTGTGCTGGACTATCTGGCTTATGGCGCGCTGCTGGCCCTTCTGGTGCGCGGGCGTACCCTCCACGCCGGCAATGCGGCGCGCGTCGGGGGCGCGCTTCTCGCGGTCGGCGCTGCGCTTGCCTTCGTTGATGTTTGGGCTTTCAGCTTCCACAACGGGGCTCCGGTGCAGGCCTTGGGCGACCTTCCGTTCAGTTGGGGCACATGCGGCGCGATCCTGCTGGGCTTACGTCGCGATCATAGGCGCGCCGCGCGGACCGGCAGGACCGACGCGCGCGGCGTTCTTGCGTTTTACGGCTCCATCAGCTACGGGCTTTACTTGACGCATCTGGAAGTGTACGCCCAAGCCAAGGATTGGGGCGTCCGCCACTTCGGAGCGGGACTGCTCGACAGAGCCGCGTTGCTGTTTCCGGGAGTTGCGGTGTGCATCGCGGCCGCGACCGGGCTTGCCTGGCTTTCGCGCCGCTACTATGAAGAGCCATTTCTGCGCTTAAAGAAGCAAAAGATCCAGATGCCCGCATCAGCTGACGCGGGCGCGCGGCTTTAGTAGGCATACAGGGCTAGGCAAGAGCAAGCTCCCGCTGCGCGGGCCGGCTCTTGCTGCCCAGCCGTACGCTCACGAGTTTCGAAACCCCGGGCTCCTGCATCGTGACGCCGTAGATCATGTCCGCCGCGCCCATCATGCGCTTGGAGTGCGTCACCATCACGAATTGCGTGTCCTCGGCCATGGAGCGGAGCATCTCCGCCAGGCGGCCCACGTTGGTTTCATCGAGCGGCGCATCCACTTCGTCGAGCACGCAAAAGGGTGCCGGCTGGTGCATGAAGATGCCCATGAGCAGGGACAAAGCCGTCAACGCTTTCTCGCCGCCCGAGAGTAGGAAGATGTTTTGGAGCTTCTTGCCCGGCGGCTGCGCCACGATGTCGATGCCGGAGTCGCCGCCCGCTTCCTCGTCGGTCAAACGCATCGAGGCTTGCCCGCCGCCGAACAAGCGCACGAACACTGTGTTGAAATGCTCATTGACACGGGCAAACGCTTCATCAAACTTGGCGCGGGAAATCCCATCCAGCTCGCGCACGCTGGCGCGGATATTCTCGATGGAATCCTGCAAATCCTTGCGCTGCTCGGCGAGGAAGCCGTGCCGGGTCTCCGCTTCGGTGTACTCCTCAAGCGCCATCATGTTCACCGGGCCGAGCGCGTCCATGCGCCGCTTGAGCTCGCGACACGCTTCTTCCTCCACGCGGAGCGGGTCCGGAGCAAGCGGAACCAGCGCACCGGACCGAAGCTCGGCGCGGAGCGCATCGGATGTGAGCCCTAAATCCCCGAGCACCTGCTCGCCGGCATGAGTGAGCTCGGCGGCAAGCCTGGCGGCGGAGGCTCCGTGGCGCGCACGTTCCTCGCGGGCCGCTTCCAGTGCCGCGCGCACCGTCCTTAGCGTTTCTTCCTGCTGCGCGTTCCCGGCGCGCAATGTTCGTACTTGCTCACCTAAGTCCTGGGCGCGCGCGTCCGCGTCCCTTCGCGCTTCGGAAAGCTCCGTCTCGCGCAGGGTGAGTTCTCGGTTGTCGGCCTCGCGCCGCGAAGCTTCTTCGACGGCCTCGGTGATTTGCTGTTCCAGCAAAGCCTGGCGGCGCTCTCCTTCGGACCACATCTGCTCGCCGCGCCGCAAGTTCGCTTCGGCTGCCCGACGCCGCTCTTCAAGGGCAGCGAGCCGGGCGGCGCTTTCCGCGGCGGCCGCGGCGGTGTGGTCGCGAGCAGCCCGTGCGGCTTCCACAGCCTGCGCAAGCACGCGCTGCTCTGCCTCCACGCTGGTACGGGCATCGGCGAGCCGCGCGCATTCCGCCCGTTTGCGGGCAATCTGCTCTTCGCGGCCGGCGCGCTGCGCACGGGCGCGCTCGGCGTGACCGGCTTGCTCGCCGAGCTTCCGGTCCATGCGCTGCAGCTCATGTTCGGCCTGACGCAGGGCCGCGGAGGCATGGGCACTCGCAGCTTCCGCTTCCCGCCGTTTGGCTCCTAAGCTCTCAGCTGCGCCGGCAAGCTCGGCCAGGGCGCGGGCAAGCTCAGCTACATCCCCGTCCGCGACCGCGAGCGATTTTTCCGCGGCAGCAAGCCTCGCCTGCACTTCCCGCAGCTCGCGCTTCAAAGCCAGGGGACCCCCGGCGCGCGGCGTGCCGCCGGTCACGGTCACGTTGTGGAAGCACTCGCCCGACGGCGCGAGAAAAAACGCGTCGGGATTCTCAAGCGCAAGCGAGCGGGCCGTTTCCGTGTCCGGAGTCACATAGCCGTCGCGGAGCTTGGGCAGGATCACCTCAAGCGAGCGCCCGAAGCCGTTGAGTACGCGTATGCAATGCTTCAGGCCGACAACGCCCTCCCGCGCCGCCGGAGCGCTTTGCTCGTCCACTGCGAAGGAAAACCGCGCTTGCGCGTCTTCAGGATGCACCAGAAACGTCGCGCGCCCGTCCACGCCCGCGCCCGGGCCTGCCTTGAGCAGGCGCATACCTTCGCCGGCCGCGTCCCAGCTTTTTACAACGATGTAGTTCAGCTCGTCGCGCAGGAACTCGTCAACCACCGCCTCATACTGGTCGCCGACCTCCAGGAAGTCGGCCAGGGTGCCGACCGGCTTCCAGCCCCCGGCGAGCGAGCCGGCGCGCAGCAGCTTCTTCACCGTGTCGGTAGAGTAGCTGTGCTCGCGCAGGAGATTTTCAAGGGAACTCCGGCGACCGCCCAGGTGCGCGCGCTCCGAACGGAGAGAGTCGCCGCGTCGCCGCGCTTCGGCCTCGGCGGCCCGGGTTCCCGCTGTCTGCTCGCGGGTTTGCGTCAGCTCGCCTTCCAGCTGTTTGAGGGTTTGCGCGAGAGCCTGTGCTTGTCCGAGCGCCGTACCACGACGCGCCTCGATGCCGTCGCGTTCGCGCCGAGCTTCTTCGGCTTCAGCGCGCAGACGTGCCGCTTCCCGGTCAAGACCGGCCAGGGCTTCCTCAGCCTGGGCCTGCTCGCGCCCAGCCTCGCCGAGTCGGCTTTGGATTGAAAGAATCTCGCGCCGAGCAGCTTCCAAGCGGCCTTCCGCTGTGCCGACAGCGGCGGATGCCTCCCGCGCAGCCTTTTGCTTGGCGTTCACCTCGGCGCGGGCTTGCCCGGCGGTTTGGCCTGTTTTCTCAAGCAGCGCGGCTTGTTCGGCGCGCTCGGCAGCCAGCGCTTGCAGGCGTGCGCGCAACTCGGTCTGCTCCACCCTGTCCCGTTCGCGTCGGGTTTCCAGCTCGACGATGCGGTCTCGGTTGCGCATCTCTGCGCCGCGCGCCCGCTCCAGCTCGACTGCTGCTTCACCCGCGGCGCGGCTTTGGTCGCGCGCGTCCGCCTCCAGCGCATGGCTGCGTGCCTGCGCCTCGGCCAGCCCGGCGGCCAGCGCGTCGTGCTCGGCGATTTGCGCGGCTATGCGGGCCGAAAGCTCATCTATCGCTTTCGCGAGCCGGTCTGCTTCCGCGTCCATCGCGGCAAGCCGGCTCCCGAGCGCCACCCGCTGCCGGGCTTGGAACTCGTCGCGCAAGGCTCCGTAGCGCTCCGCCTTGGCGGCTTGGCGCTTGAGCGAAACCATCTGCCGCCCGACCTCTTCGAAGATGTCCTCGACGCGGGCCAGATTTTGTTTCGCCTGCTCCAAGCGGAGCTCGGCCAACCGCTTTTTTGTCTTGTACCGGGTGATGCCGGCGGCTTCCTCAATTACCGCGCGCCGGTCATGCGGCTTGGAACTGAGCAGCTGCCCGATACGCTCCTGCCCGATGATGGCGTAGGACTCGGGTCCGAGGCCGGTGCCCATGAAGATATCGCGGATATCCACAAGCCGGCACAGCTTGCCGTTGAGCAGATACTCGCTTTCGCCGGTGCGGAAGAGCCGCCGGGTCACGATGACCTCGCCGCGGCGCGCGGAACGGTGAAACCTGCGCCGGCGAACTTTCAACACGACTTCGCCGTCCTCTTCGGATTCCAGACTTTGCCCCGGCTGCGAGGCGGCGATCATCTGCTCGGCTTCTTCCGCGCGGGCGGCGCGCAGGGCACCCTCGTCCCAGTCGCTCGTGGAGGCGAGAGGTGTTTCCGCTTCTGAGTCGGCCGTATAAATGCCGGGGTCGACCAGCGTGATCGTGACTTCAGCCATGCCGAGCGAGCGCCGGTCGCGCGTACCGGCGAAGATCACATCCCGCATTTCGCCGCCACGCAGGGATTTCGCACTCTGCTCGCCCAGCACCCAGGTCACGCCATCCAGGATGTTCGATTTGCCGCAGCCGTTCGGGCCCACGATGGCCGCGATACCCTCGCCGGGTAAGGTCAGCTCAGTCTTGTCCGGGAAGGACTTAAAGCCGAGGATCTGCACTCGTTTCAACTTCAGCAAAGGTTGCCTCGTGCCTCCTGACACAAGGGTAAGCGTCCAGGAGGTGACCATCAAGGCCGGTGCAACTCGATGTTGTGCAAAGGGGAGGACAAAATAGTATTTGGGTACCCGGCTTGCATCCAAAGCCGCAATGCCCGTCTTTGAACAGGAGGAGCAAACTCGCTCCGAGCTGGCTTGGCTTACAAGTTCGGCCCGGCGAGTCGCGCCGCTCGCAAAGCGGGCAGGGTTGCTCGCGCTCGCTGTTCTAGCCGCGGTGCAGTTTGTCGGCGCGTACATCTACCTCGAATTTCCCTGGGTTGATCTGGCTAAGTGGGAGTCCGGGTCCGAGCGCTTGCCGTTCCAAACGCGCTTGCTGCTTGCCCCTTTGTACCAGTGGTTTGATCACACCACATGGGCGCAGACCTATACCGAGCGCCTGGCGCGCAATGCCTACTTCTTCCCGCCGCCGCGCGGCGTCACCCCCGGGATGGTTCTAGAGTTCGCGATCGGCATTGTTTGCGTGCTCGCGAGCGGTTTTATTGCGCTCCGCATCTACGACGCCGCGACGCGCCGGCGTGGGCTGCTGCGTCCCCTTGTGTACCCGGCGTTCCTGCTCCTATGCGTGCTGTTGTACATCGTGCATACGGTGCAAAACTTCCGCTACGTATACGACATGCCGAGCCTCCTAGTCTTCGCGCTCGGCTTCTACCTGATCTATTTTCGCAAGCCACTGCCTTGGTTTATCGCGCTGTTTGCCGCGGGCACACTGAACCGCGAAACCACCCTGCTGCTGCTGCCGTTTTGGGCGCTCGGGCAGGTACTGGGGCCGGAAGGACGGGTGCGCTGGCGCGGTCTGCTGGGCGCGCCCGTGTTGGTGCCGATCGGGCTGATGGGCCTGTACTGGGCGACTTGGCACCTTATCGTGTTCCGGATGTTCGGCGCGAACCCTTCCGAGTACTACCCGCGGCTTGCATTTAACCTGCACTGCATGGGTCGCCTGCGGTACTGGCCGCAGCTGGCCGGGGCCTTCGGCTATCTTTGGCCGTTTTTGTTGGCGTACCGCCGCGAACTGCGGGATCCCATGCTGCGCGTATGGCTGCTGGTGCTGCCGCTGTGGTATCTGTTCATGCTCCAGTGGGCGATCGTCACCGAAACGCGGGTGTTCGGGGAGCTTGCCCCTTTCCTCGCGCCCGCGGCTGTCTTGATCGCGGAAGAGGTCATCAGCAAGCGGATGTTGACGATCGGGGCGAACCCGCGCCGGGAGGAAGCTGTCCCCGTGCGGAGACGGTCGGCGGCTTAGGGAAGTTCTGAAGAAGTACAAAACCAGATGTCATCCTGAGAAGCGAAGCGACGAAGGATCCGCTTTTCCCGCAGCTCGAAGGGAAGCAGATTCTTCGCTCCGCTCAGAATGACACTTGTTCAGGGTGTCCTTAGGGCTTCTGCGTCGGACGGAGCAGCACTTCGCTGACAAAGCTTTGCTTGGCCTGGGTGAGCAGCATTTCCACGATGTGCGCGACGTCGTCGGGCTGGATGCGGCGCATGGCTTTTTCATCCGTGCCGGCCGCGCCGCCGCCGAAGCCGGTGTTCACCGAGCCCGGGGCGATGACCGACACGCGGATGCCGTGCGGGCGCAGCTCCTCGGCCACCGAGTAGGTCAGCCCGTTCAGGCCCCATTTGGACGCCGCATACGGCGCGATGTTCGGGTTCGGGTTGTGGCCCGCAAGCGAGGATATGTTGATGATGTGGCCGCCCTTTTGCGCGATCATGCCGGGCGCGAACGCCCGAATCAGCAGGTAAGGGCCGCGCAGGTTCGACTCCAGCACCTCGTCCCACACCGCCGGGTCAATCTCATGGAGCGGGCCCTGCTTGCCGACCGAGCCCGCGTTGTTGATCAGCGCGTGGCAGGTACCGAGCTCCCGGCCGAAGCGCTCCACCGCCGCCGGGTCGCGCACGTCGAGCGGGTGGACGGTCGCCTCACCGCCGGCCTGCTCGATCTCGCCCCGCAGCTTGTCCAACTCGTCGCCGCTGCGGGCCGCGAGCGCCACCCGCATGCCGAGCCCGGCTAAACGGAGGCTGATCGCCCTACCGATACCCCGGCCCGCGCCCGTGACCACCGCGACCTTGCCCTTGAGCATCTCTTTCTCTGTCATGCGCTCTCCTATCCCTTAAACAGATGCGCTTTCCCCGGGCACACGGGCCCCGCATTCACCAACGTGCCGGTTCTGAGTTATAAGAGGGTGAGAACGGTTCCGCTCACGGTTTGCGGCTTCAGGGCACAGGCAGCGCGGACGCCGGAACCCCAGATTGGTAAGCACCTCCCCGAAATAGGAGCGGAGCATGAAAAAGATCACGATTCCCACGCTGCTCGTTTTTGCCGCCGGCACCCTTGCCGGCGCTCCTGCCGCAGTAGCCCAGGCAACCTCAAACCCAACCGCCACGCCCGCCCCGGCCGGACAAAGTTCCACGACGGCGGGCGCGGCTGCGAGCACCACGCAAAGCGGCTCCGCCCCCTCCGGGCAGATCACCATCAAGGATCCTGCCGAGTACAACGCCTATACCAACGCCGTGGGGCAAAGCTCGCCCGCGGCCAAGGCTGCCGCGATCGAAGCATTCCTGACGCAGTACCCGAACTCGGTGGTAAAGCCCGAGATGCTGGAGCAGCTGGTCGGTGCGTACCAGCAGGCGAACGATACGACGAAAACCATCGACGCCGCGCGCCGGCTCTTGGCGGTCGACCCGAACAACCTGCGCGCCCTGACCTTTATCGTGTACGTCGAAAAGCAGCAGGGCCAGGCGGCGAATCCGCCGGACCAAGCCAAGCTGGATGACGCGGCCAAGCTGGCGCAGACGGGCCTGGACGCCCCCAACCCCGCCGCGCTGAGCGACGCGGATTTTAAGCAGCTGAAAGACATCTCGACGCCGATTTTTCACAGCGCCATCGCGGCCGATGATGTGGCGAAAAAGGACTACAAGGGTGCGGTGGATGCCTATCAGGCGGAGCTGAAGTCCTACACCGACCCCGCGCAGACGCAAACCGGTCCGGGACTGGTGGACACCTACCAGT
>CAXTUV010000036.1:0-12894 GCA_964247445.1 uncultured Acidobacteriaceae bacterium
ACCAAGGTGTTGCCGCTTCCGGAGGAAACGAAGCAGCCGGGGCGGAAGATGCCGTTTGCCGCGTCCCCGCAGGGACCCCGGCCTGCACCGTCAAAGGAAGCAGCGGCAGCCCATGCGGCCGTGCCGAGCGTGGATGCTGTGTAAACCGTACCCGCGCCAGAGGATACGGGTACCTGGCCGGCAGCAGTCGCGCTCGGCAGCGAGCCGGATTGCGCCGGGGCCGCCCAGCTATACAGCGTAAGCGCCAAAGCTGCCGCAAGTGCGCGGAAAGGAAGAGCGGTCCATCGAAGGGTTATCGGTTTTAGGTTCACTGCCTTCTCCACATATGTTGCCCCGCGACGCAGGGACGCGGAGGGTTGGAGGCGCGAGTGCTGGTTCGCGCGCTTGGTCGGTTGAATGTAAAGCAATCTCACAATCCGCCGCCTCGGGTGATGCTCGCCGCAAAGCGCGGTTTGGGGCTTAGCCACAGGCCGCCAAGCAATCGTGAGACCGGTTTTACTGTGCACAGTTCAGCAGCGCGGTCGGCGCGCCGTTTTTAGGATTCCACGCGAAGGGTGAAATGGGTGCCATTCCTGTGCACGCGGATGCATAGGAGAAGTAGGCAAAACTTGCCTATGTTATGCCATAGATATTACTTAAGTACGAGAAAGAGGTTTGGTTTCTCGAAATAGATTGAAGAATTCCCGTTGCAATGCCGATATACTCCGTATGGAATCAGACAAGCAGACTTCCTTGATCCGGCGGAGCACTCTCCAGCCGGTCCCGGCTTGCCTCGGAATAGATCATCCTGCATGACTTCACAGAACCCTGTTGCATTGAACACCTCGCGGCCTGAAGACGACCTCGACTTGGACTTGGCGTCCGTCGTGCGTACGCTTCAGCGCCGGCGGCGGCTATTCTTCCTTTGCTTCGCCGCGGTGCTTGTGCTTGCGGCGCTTTACCTCCTCTTCGCTAAGCGCACCTACCGTGCCGACGCGGAAATGCAGCTGGTCACGGAAAACGTCTCGGCGGGCGTCTCTACTTTGGCCGGTGGTGACACAGATGCAAGCGCCCTCCAACTGAGCACGACCTTGCAGACGTACGTGGGAGTCCTCACCTCGGACACCCTGGCGCTTGAGGTGATTTGGGAGCTGGGTCTGGAGCAAACCCCGGAGTTTCGCACGGCGGTGAGGAAGGGCGAGGAAGGATTGCCGCTTGAGCAAAGTCGCTTTCGGCGTGAAGCCGTCCTGCGGCGATTCAGGCGAAATTTGTCGGTGACCGCGGGCTCAGGTTCCAAGCTGTTGATGGTGAGCTACAAGTCGGTGGATCCGGCAACGGCGAAGCGGGTGCTCGATCGGTTGCTCGATGATTTCATCCACTACAACCTGAACCTCCGCATGAGCGCCTCGGAGCGAAGCCAGAGCTGGCTTCGCGAACAGTTGGTCGACCTGAGGGCTCAGGTGCAGCGGTCCGAGCAGGCCGCGGCCGAAGCGCAGCGCAATACCGGCATTTACGGCACCGACGGCAGCCGCAATCTGGTTTTGTCGCGCCTGGAAGGACTCCAAACCGAGCTGATCAGCGCCGAGCAGAACCGCATCGTGAAGGGAGCCATTCTCCACCGGGTGGAGGCAGGCGACCCGGAAGCCGTCTCCAACCTATCCGGGGCCGCCGGGCAATCGAGCTCGCCCGGAGCGGTGAACGCCCTGGCCCTGGTGCAAAGCCTCCGGCAGCAGGAGGCGGTCTTTTCCAGCCAGTATGCACAGCTTTCGGCGAACTTCGGGCCGGGCTACCCGAGGGTGGCCGAGGTGGAAAAGCAGCTCGCCGACGTACGCGCCGCCATCCGGCGCGAAACGGACCGCTTGAACGAGCGGGCGGTGAATGACTTCAAAGCCGCCGCGGAGCAGGAAAGCCTTCTAGCCCGGGAGGTCGATGAGCAGAAAGCACTCGCGAACAAATCGAATGATGCTTCAATTCGCTATCTGGTCGCCAGTCGGGAAGCAGCCTCCACGCGCGATCTGTATGAGCACCTGCTTGAAAAAGCCAAGGAGCTCGGCGCGGTTGCGGGGCTGGGCGCGAGCGACATTGAGGTGATCGATCCCGCGCATGTCGGCACCGCGCGGACGCCGGGCATTCTGACGACCATGGCGGGGGCGGCGGGAGCGGGTCTGGTCCTTGCCCTCTGCGTCGTGCTCCTGCGGGACGGCCTGGACCCCACCCTGTACAAACCGGAGCTGCTCGCGAGCCTCACTGGGATACGCCTGCTCGGTGCCGTCCCGGCGCTCCGACCGCGCGAACTTGGCCGGGCAGGCGAGCATGCCCTGCAAGCAGCCTCGCGTGCGCCCGGCTCCCGCTTTACGGAGTCTCTGCGCATGATCCGCACCGCCCTTTTTTCACCCCCATACGTCCAGACAGCACACTTGCTCCTTGTAGCCAGCCCGGCAAGGGGTGACGGCAAAGCCGTGTTCGCGGCCAACTTCGCGGCTGTGTTGGCCCAGGGAGGCCGAACCGTGCTCCTTGTCGATGCCGACCTTCGCCGGGGCTTGCTGTCCCGCGGCCTGGGCGCGGCGGCAGCTCCGGGCTTGGGCAGCCTTCTCGCCGGGACTGCGGACGTAAGCTCGGAAAGCGAGGCGTTTCCCCCTCTTCTGCAGCGCATCGGGGCTGTTGACTTTCTGCCCTCCGGCCCCGCGCAGCCGTTGCCTGCCGAGCTCCTGAGTGGGCCGCGGATGGACGCCTTGCTCGCACTCTGGCGCAGCCGCTACGACTTCGTCGTGCTCACCTCCTCGCCCGTCAACGCGGTGACGGATACCGTTTCGCTCGCGCCCAAGATGGATGGGGTGCTCTTACTCGGACGCGCCGGGGTCACGACCAAGGCGGCATTTGTCCACGCTGCGGAGCTGCTCCGCGCCGTGGGAGCTCCTCTGCTCGGCGCGATCTACAACGCTGTGGACACCCATTCCCCGGAGTACCGCTCGTACGCCGGCAACGCGAACGATGAGGAGGCAGCATGAAAGTTCATCTTGCCCTCGCTGCCGGCCTGCTTGCCTCTGTCGGCTTCGCGCAGACTTCTGAATCCGGACGCGCCGGCATCGTGATCCGCCCCGGCGATACGATCGGCGTTTCCGTCTTCAACGCGCCCGACCTGTCGCGCGATGTCCGCGTGTCTACCGACGGAACCGTCAACCTGCCTCTCCTGGGTGAGCTTCCGGTCGCGAATCTGAGCGAGGCGGAGGCCGCGCATCGCATCGATGGGGCTTTTCTGGAGCGCCGGGTGCTGCTCCGACCGCAAACCTCCGTCCTCATCCGCGAGTTCGCCACGCGCGGCGTCACCATCGTCGGCGAGGTCGTCCACCCGGATATTTACCCGGTCGCCGGGCCGCGCTCGCTGGTCGATGTGCTCGCGCTCGCCGGCGGCCTGACTCCGCGAGCCGACCCCCACATCACCATCAAGCACGCGAACGGAACCATTGATGAAGCAACGATTCCGCTGCCCGAGGATAACGGGGCCGCCACCCTGCGTAACGATATTCCTGTGTTCGCAGGCGATCGCATTGCCGTGCAGCGCGCGGGAATCGTTTACGTTCTTGGCGAAGTTACGCGACCTGGTGGTTATGTGATGGAGACGAACGGAACCATCACCGTGCTTCAGGCCCTCGCCGCCGCGAACGGCATCACCCACATCGCCAGCGGGAAAGCTCTGCTGATTCGGCCCGGCGCGAGCGGCCCGCAAACCACGCCGCTTCTCGTCCGCGACATCCTGAAAGGCCGCAAGCCCGACTTCGCGCTCCAGGCGAATGACGTGATCTACATACCGGACAGCAATGCGCGTAACTTCGCGATCAATGCGCCTGCGATTGCGGGCACTCTGGCCGGCGCCGCAATCTATTCCGTGAACCGTTGACGAGGCCGTCATGAACGAAAACCCCTCCACCAAGCCTGAGAAGCCTCACTGGACTCCACTGCAGCTCTGCCTGCTTGGAGCTTTGGCTTTGCTCGCGGCGGCGTACAGCTTTCGGCTCAAGGCGGATCTGGGTTTTGTCGACGAGCAGTTTTACTGGAAGCTGGCGCTGCATCTGCGGCACCTTCACGCTTATACCCTCGACGGCGTAAGCCCGACCGCGATTCGCCCTCCGGGTTATCCATGGATGCTCGCGCTTGTGCAAACCATCGCGGAAAGTGTGCGCCTCGCGAAAGCAGCCAATGTCCTTCTCTGGCTGGTTTCCGCCGGGCTGGCCGCAAGCCTGGCCCGCAGGCTTTTCGGCCAACACGCAGCCACCTGGGCGCTCGTTCTCGTCCCTTTCTATGCGGTTGAGCTTTATACGGCCGGAGCCCTTTACCCACAGGCTCTCGCCTCCACTTTGTTTCTGCTTACCCTTTGGCTGCAGCTGGTATGGCGAAGGGCCGGCAGTCTCGCTGAATCAGCCTGCCAGGCCTTGACATGGGCAGCGCTCCTGCTGGTGGTTCCTACCTTCCTGTTCAACTTTCTCATCTATCTGGCCTGGCGCGTCTGGATGCGGCGGTCTACGCCGACCCTCAAAGTCGTGCTGCCCGTCGTGCTGCCCATTGTGGTCGTCGCGGCCGCGCTGGGCGGCTGGTCGGCGCGCAACCATGCTGTCTTTCACGCGCCGGTCTTTGTCTCCGACAACTCCGGCGAGATGCTTCGCTACGGCAACTCCCCCTTGACGGGTCCGAATACCGGCCCGCAGGTACCTATCTGGACCCTCGATCCCCAGGCGACCGCGCTCCCGAACGAGCTCGACCGGGAAAACGGGTACAAGGCCGCGGCGGTCGCCTGGATCAAGGCAAATCCCGGGCGAGCCGCGACGCTCTTCGTCGAAAAAACGCTGAACTGGTTCGGTTTCCGCACTAATCTTTACACGGCCGGGAAGAGTGGACGGCTATACGATGCCGCGATTGCCGGCTCCTACTACCCGCTGCTTCTCGGCGCTTGCCTGCTGCCGTTACTGGTCGTCCCGCGGCGGCGTATCGCCCTGCTCTTTGCCCTGCAATACATCGTCGCGGCCCTCGGCTACGCCCTCTTCTTCACGCGCATCCGCTACCGCTTGCCTTATGACTACCTGCTGATCATCCTCGCTGCCGGCGCATTCGCGGCGTTGATGGACAGGAGGGCGCAGATGCGGAAGCGGGCGCACGATCAAACGGAGCTGGCGCGGGTATGAGCTTGCGGTTCACCACGGGAGGGGGCGGATGCGCAGCTTCCTAGAACGCGCGGTTCTTTGGAGCCTGCTCCTGCTGAGCATCGGCTCTTTCACCGTGCTGTTCCTTGGTTCCGGCCTCCATGAGCGCGGGCTGGAAGAAGGCGCGGCGCAGACCAACGTCGGCCTTCGCGCGCTGGAAGCTCTGGTCTACGCGGGCTGCGCAGGCCTGATGCTTTTCCGCTGGAAGCGCATGCTGCGCTGGGCCCGAGCGGGCTGGCCGTTGCTCGCGCTGGCGCTGCTCGCCGTGGCATCAACCGCTTGGAGCGTGGATCCCGGAACAACCCTACGCCGCAGCAGCTACTTCCTGGTCACAACAGCATTCGGCATCTACCTGGGCGGACGCTACACCCTAGGGTTGTTCCAGAAGCGTCTGCTTCAGTTCTTCCTGTTCGTCATTGCAGCCAGCATCCTTCTCTGGCTTGCCAAGCCCTCCTATGCGGTCGATACCTTTCACGGCACGGCGTTTCGGGGCATCACGGAGCACAAAAACCTCTTCGGCGAGTACATGGGCACGTTCTTCTTCCTCGCGCTCACCTATCGCTTTCGGTCCGGCTATGCGCGGCTGGGCACGATCGCCGTGGCGGCTGGGGCTCTGCTGCTTTCGCACGCAAGCACCGCGCTGATCGCGGCCGGGGTGACGTTGGCGCTCTTGCCCGTGCTTTGGATCTTCCGCTTTCGGCCCCGCCAGGCCTTGCCGCTGCTTGTCGCCGGCTCGCTCATCGTGGGCGCACTCGGCTTCGCGGCCTATCGCAACTCGGACACCTTGCTTCTTTCGCTCGGCAAGGACACCACGCTCACCGGCCGCGCTGAAATCTGGAGCTACGTGCTCCAGAGCATCGGCAGGCGGCCTCTGCTGGGCTACGGGTACGACGCCTTCTGGCAGGGACTCAAGGGCGAATCACTTCTACTCACGGCGCAGGTAGGGTGGGAGGTGCCGCACTCGCATAACGGCTACCTCGAGGTCGCGCTGGCTCTAGGCACGGCGGGCTTGTCGCTTTTCGTTCTGTGCGCGCTGCGGCTGCTGCGCGGGTCGATCCTGTACCTGCGACGGCGCGGGGGGATGCTAGGTCTATGGCCGGCGCTGTTTCTGCTCTACTATCTTCTGCACGCTACGGCTGAAGCCTCCTTGCTGGTACGGGACGGGCTCTCCTACCTAGTCTTTGCCGCGATTTCGACCTCGGTGGTTCTGGATCGCCGGGCATCCCAGGCGATCCAGGAAGCCGCCAAGCGCCCTGCTGCTCCACTTCTGGAGGCGGCGCACTCCGGCTAAAATACTTCATCCACACTCGAAGACGACCCGTATGTGTCTCGCGGACCCGCGGCAGTTCTCCCTCAAGTTGCCGCCCTACGCATCGCGGCTTTGGAGCGCTACCGTGGGCCACTTCGAACCAGTGATTTGCTCCCGGCTCGGCCCCAAATCCGTCTCTCGTATTCTTACCGCTCGAGTTCGCCGACGCGATATTTTATCCAAATTAGCTGTGCTCAGCCTCGGAGCGTTAGCGTACGACCTGATCCTTTCCAAGCGCTCCCCGGTAGACATCCATGGTCTGCTCGGCAATGCGCATCCAGGCCAGCTCTCCACGTCCCAGTGCGAATGCGTTGCCCCGGATGTGCTCCTGCAGTTCCGTACTCCGCAGCACCTCGGTGAGAGTTCGTGCGAGCGCTTCCGGGTTTCGCGGCTCCACGAGCATCCCGGTTTCGCGGTCGGCAAGCAAATCC
The DNA here is from genome assembly GCA_964247445.1 of uncultured Acidobacteriaceae bacterium. GTDB lineage: Bacteria > Acidobacteriota > Terriglobia > Terriglobales > Acidobacteriaceae > EB88. The sequence continues at coordinate 6,915 of CAXTUV010000036.1, forward strand.
GCGAGCCCCCCGACGCGCGATGCGACGACCACGGTTCCCATGGTGAACGCGATCGCGGAAACGCCGCTTTGCGAAGCCTCAATATAGGGCAGCACCGCAACCGTGCTGCGCTCAAACAGCCCGGCGACCTCGGCCGCCGGAATGAAGCGGTCGAGCACCTCGATGCCGTTGAGTGAGCGAATCAGCGCGAGATTTCCGTCGAGATCGCCCCCGCGTCCGGCGATGATGAGCTTGGCATCCGGGATCGCTTGCTTAAGGATCGCAAAGGCTTGGAGCAGGTAGCGCAGCCCTTTGTACGGCCAAATGCGCCCGAAGAATAAGAGGGTATGCGGCTCGCGGACTGCACAAGCCATGCCCGCCCGTTCCGCGAGAACTCGGTACAGTGAGCCCAGCTCGCCATGCGGAATGACGTCGATACGTTCCGCGCCGATACGAAAACGCGAGCTGAGCTGCCGCCGCATTTCCTGGGTATGCACGACGAGGCGGCGCGACCGCCAACAGCTGATCGCTTTCGTGTAGGCCAGTCCCGGCGCCGCGTGGCCGTCGCCGGGATGCGGGACCACGTCGTGGATGGTGGTGACCATCGGCGGCAGCGGCGAGGCGAGGCTGTAGAAATCCCAGGCGTAGTCAAACATCTCCTGAACGTGCAGGATGTCGGGCCGCGACTCGCGGATCAGCCGAAGCGCACGCGGGATGGCAAGCAGGTTACGAGGGTCGCGGCGGCGCTCAGGTCTCTTGAACGCGCACAGGGTCAGCCCGGGCGCGGCTAAGTCCTGACACAAGCCGGCCAGGCTTTCTGGATGGATCACGGTGACCTCAGCCGAGGGAGCAAGGGCGTTCGCGAGCCCCATTGTGTACTCAGGGAAGCCCAGATGGAGCAGGGTGACGCGCATGCGCCTCTCCGCGGCGGAGCTAGAAGGCATGGCCGAGCCGTACCCAGCGCAAAAGCACGATCGCCCCAAACACAGCCGCCATGCCGCCAAGCGAAAGCGCCTTGCTCCAGGATGTGGAGAGTACTTCCCGCCGCATTACGCCCGTGCCTAGGACAACGGATTTGCAGGCTACTGAAAAGAGGAGGTTCACGGCGATCCCGGCGAGCAGGATGCCCGGCATGCGGAAATCATGAACCAGCAGCAGTCCAAGGCCGACGTAGGTCAGTGCTTCCAAGATAGGTAGGTAATACCCCGTCCTGTACGCGCCGGTTGTGTCGATCCAGATATCGTCGTTCATCTTCAGGATGTTGAGCATGAGAAGGACGGCAAACAACAGCACGGCAAGCGAGTCGATATGCGTCGTCCGATAGAGAAGATGGACTGCAGGCCCGGCAAGAAGATAGAACCCGGAGCCGCACAGGACAGCGCCCGCGGCTACCAGCAGCGATGTTCTGCGATACAGCGAGGGAAAGCGCTCTCGCCCCAGGCTGAGCTGCCGTCGAGCTACTTTAGCCGTCAAGGTGCCACCGACCGCGAGAGCGAAGCTGAGCAGGCCCGCGTACAAGTACTGGTACTGGGCGTAATAGCCGAGCAGCGGCAGGGACGCGGACAGGAGCAGAATGATGTAGTCCGACTGGTAGCTGAACAGGTAGCCGATGCGGTGAGCGAGGACGAACTTCGCCCGGCCCCGGATCGCCGCCCTCGCCTCCTCCACAGACGCAGCCGGCGCGGAGCCGAGGCGCGGGATCACCAGCTGCCGCTGCACCAGGAACTCCGGCACGCCCACCAGCGCCGTGCCGAGCGGGAGCCCGACGAAGCTATGCATCAGCTTCGCAAGCGCGATGCCTACCAGCACCTTCAGGGCAAAGCCGGTACCCAGGACAAGGTTCCTGACCGGAACTCGATCACTCGCGTTCAGGTGGCTTTGGTAGGGAAGTGCTAAAAAGGTCAACAGCGCCGCCGCGCATGTGAGCAGAAGCGAAAGGCTCAGCGGCACGAGCGGAACCTGCTTGCTGAGCGCCAGCGATAAGGCGACGGCGGCAACGAGGGAGACCGGTCCAAGCCAGGCGACAATTCTGCGCACATCGATCTCAAGCGCGAGTACCAGCGCCTTAACCCTTCCGTGGTCCCCAGCATGGACAGGCTCAAACATCAGCGAAGTCGTGGCGGCGGCCAGCCCAAGCTCCGCTAGGAGAATGTAGAACGTGACCTGATTGAGCAATGCGATCAACCCGGCAAAGCTCGCGCCAAAGGCGTGCACGGCGAATCGCAGCTGGTAAATCACCGCTCCGGCGCGGGAGCCGAATAGGAAACAGGCCGAACCGATGCTCCACACCAGCCCTGAGTTTCTTACACGAATCGCGCGCTCCTCCGGTTCAGTTTCACGCCTCGCCGGCAATGTGCAACCAGCCGTGGACTCGCTGAGTATATCGAAGGAATTCACGCACAAAAAAGATTGTCAAACGCAAATTTTGCGATGATTCCCGAATCGGGAATACTGAAATTTCCGTTGCGGGCTCGCAAGTAACACATGATCCCGTCCAGCTTCCGCACCGGGTGCAAGCCTGAAAAGCCGAGCCGGGCGCGATACACATCTGCGCTCACACGACCCCAACCCCTCAATCCTTCGTGTTCCATAAAAAGCCGGACACCCTATTCTATGGTGGTGCGCCTCTCCTTGCTTCTTCCTTAGAGCCTAGGACACACCAGAATAAGTTTCATTGTCATCTTTGGCCACACTGCTCGGCGCTGGATCTGGCGGCCTCTTCATGCGCCGCATCGCCCCTTTTCTCCTGCCTATCATGGCAGGCTCATCTTTGCTGTTATGGTCCTTTGTTCAGCGATCCAGTTCGCATCTGACAGTCGACGATAAGCCGTCCCGCTATAGCGGACAAATATCGAGTCGCTGGATTCAAAAGGCTGTGGCCCGCAGGACCTGCGGCCCACGCTTCTCGTTGCGTTTCGAGATCGACGATGTGTTTGCGACGGCAGCAGAGATGGGCGCGCTTATCGTCCGTGCTCAGATCGCTGAGGATACCGGCTGCTTCCCGCTCTATGTTGAGCCGGAGCTTGGGCAGAAACGAGTTCGGCTGGGATACGGTAGTTGGGGGTTAGTGGTGTGGCGCGGTTCGGCCAGCGCCACACACTGCTTAATGGAGCGAAAGGATGCGACCTCGGCGGAGTGGCGCACTGTTTGCGACAAGTGCGTTACCCGATACCGGCGACCCATGGATTGATTTGCATGCGTCCTTACTAGGCGCTCAATACCGTGTGATCGCTTGGAATGCCGACGGTGTGCGCAGCACTCCCTAAGCTTGCTCCTTGACTGGAACCCTTAAGCTTCCTCCAGCGGGTACCAGCTGCGGCCCGAGGAGGCGAGCAACTTGTCCGCGGCTTCCGGTCCATCTGAGCCCGAGGCATAGTTCGGCAATGTGTTGTCCGGCTGCTGCCAGGCTTGGAGCAGCGGTTCCACCATGCGCCAGCCTTCATCCACAAAATCCGCGCGTTGGAAAAGCATGGGATTGCCGACCATCACATCGTGCAGCAACCGTTCGTAGCCTTTCGCGTGAGCACCGAACGGCCCTTGTGGGAAAGCAAATGTCATCTGTCCTTGTTCAACGGCGGACTGGAGACCGGGCTTCTTCGTCCCGAACTGTAGCCGGATACCTGGCTTGGGCTGCAGGCTGAAAAATAGTGCATTCGGGGCAGTGTCGCCCGCGTTACCCCCCGGATTCAGCTGCACGGGAGATTGCCGAAATGTCACGATGACCTCGGTGGTTGCTTGGGCTAGGCGCTTGCCGGTCCGCAAATAGAACGGCACACCCGACCAGCGCCAGTTGTCGATTTCAACTTTGAAGGCCACGTAGGTTTCCGTGTCGGACTGCTTCGCAACGTCCGGCTCGTCGCGGTAGGCTGGAACCGGTTTGCCTTGCATAGAGCCGGCCGCGTACTGGCCGCGTACAGCATTCAAGGCTACCTCCTCCGGTTTCCATTTGCGGACGGACTGGAGCAATTCCACCTGCTTACCACGTACATGCTCAGCGCTGAAGGAAACAGGGGGTTCCATGGCGACGAGCGAAAGCATCTCGGCTAGGTGATTCGGTACCATATCGCGCAGTGCCCCGGCATGCTCGTAATAGCCGGCGCGCATTTCCACCCCGACCGTTTCAGCGGCGGTGATTTGTATATTGTCGACGAGGGAGCGATTCCAGAGTGGCTCAAAGATAGCGTTGGAAAAACGGAATGCCGCAAGATCTTGTACGGAGTCCTTTCCGGCGAAGTGGTCAATTCGATAAATCTGGTCCTCACGCACGCTTTCTTGCAGATCGCGGTTGAGCTGTATTGCTGAATCCAGCTCGTGCCATAAAGGCTTCTCGATTCTCAGCCGCCGCCAACAAGAGCCATCGCCCGCTTCTTCTCGGATAAGTCCTGTGCGCGCAAGCTGAGCAGCCATGGTCCCGATGAAACTGGGTGCAACCGCCAGATAAAATAGGCGATTGCCGCCAAGCTGCGCATCCTTCTCGGTTTTTTCAACTACGCTCTTCACTGCGTCGAAAGACTTGGGATCGTCGAAGTCGGCTTGCTGAAATCCGGTGCGCGTTTGCAGCCATTCGACGACTTTGCCATCCGCATCCGCGCCCCAGAACTCCTTGAGCGCCGCGGCGACATGCTCGCGAAGCTTCGCTTCGTCCCAATCTTCTTTGGCGACCCCGAGCAGCCGAAAACTGTCCGGCAGCACCCCTGCCGCAGCTAAGTTGTACAAGGAAGGCAGCAGGAGACGTTTTGTCAAGTCTCCTGTCACGCCGAAAATCGTCATGATAGAAGGCGCGACGGCATCCATCTTTTCTGTCGTTTGCGGGTTTTCCATAAAGGTTCGGCCTACCTCTTTCTACGTTGAAGAACGATCAGTGTAGCGTATGGAGGGCAACTCAACGAGCCGCTTCCTCAATTGTCCATCCAGTTGTGGGATGTAACAATTCGATATCGCGATCTATGCATTAAGTGCATAATGGCTCACATGTCAGAGCGGTAATAGGCCGATGGAATGACAATGGTAACGGCAGGAGGGCCGATTCTTGAAAACACGTGATTACGATGAATTCGTACATATGCCAGGGTTTCCAACTACGGTGCAGAAGCGTGGGGCCACTCGCTTCAGTATTAAGGATCCTTACTTCCACGCAGTAACAACCTCGTGGCCGCAGTTCTTTTTGACGGCTTTCGGATCTGTAACTATATTTCTTATAGTATTTGCGTTACTTTACCTGCTTCAACCAGGAGCCGTGACACAGCTTCCACCCGGCAGCTTCCTGTATGCATATTTCTTCAGCGTAGAAACCCTCGCCACCGTGGGATACGGCGAGATGAGCCCGGCATCCACTTACGGGCATACGGTAGCTGCTGTGGAAATAGGTTTCGGGCTTATCTTGACGGCAATCCTGACTGGCCTTTTGTTTGTACGCTTTTCTCTGCCGAAACCAAGCTTTCGTTTTGCCGCGCAAGCCCTGATAGCCCCGCAGGGAAGCCATTCCATCCTTATGGTGCGGATGGCCAATGCCCGCCTCAGCCTGCTCACAAACGCGCATGCCAGGATGGTGATGCTTTTAAGCGAAAGTACTTCTGAAGGGCATGTCACAAGACGCTTCCATGAGCTTGAACTCGTTCATAAGGAAGTCCCTGTTTTCCCACTTATGTGGACAGTGATGCAGCGAATCACCGACGTAAGCCCGCTGGCGGCGCTTGATCAAGCCGGCTTGAAAGATGCAGGCGCTCAACTCTTCATCACGGTTGCCGCCAGGGATGCCGCGCTTTCTGTAGACCTGCACGACATACAGAGTTATGACTGCGAGCGCATCGTGTTTGGCCAAGTTTATGTAAAGGCTGTTGAACTCGGACAGGACAACAATTTGACTGCGGACCTAGGCAAATTAAGCAATACACGCCCATATGACGGCACTTCCGACAATACTGAATTCACCTAGAAGCCGGTATTGCCGGTGCAAGCTGCCGGTCGTCGCGCTTGCTTCCAGTGCCGCGCTCAGCGGGCC
>CAXTUV010000037.1:0-12775 GCA_964247445.1 uncultured Acidobacteriaceae bacterium
CTCACACCTTTCGCGTGATCTTCCGAGTCATCAAACGCAGTCAACGCGTGGTCGTCGCGACAGTTCGCCACGGCGCTCGCCTCGGCGACGGTCTTTAAGCAGTCCGTGGGGCACCTGTGCGCATCTTGGCGGCTCCACGCCGACCTCCCAGCATGACCCAGCCCGCCCCTAGCAGCGTGATCAGCGCGATCACCCCCTGCGAGCACACGCAGTACAAGCACCATACTTGGAGCAGGTCTCGCTCGATGTGCGTCAGGTAGAGCGCGTACCCGAGCCCCAGCCCGGCGCTCCCGAGCAGCAGCTTACGCGCGCCCACCAATGCCAGCACGAGCAATACTGCGTAGCCGGCAACCCCCAGCGCCGCCACCGGAACCCCATGCACCGGGCCCAGGTTCTCCACCGCGAACCGGCTGTGGTTCACCACCCCGCAGTCCCACCGCGCGTTGATGTCGCACGGCTCCACCCCGGTCGAGTAGTGGACCCTGAGCGCGAGCGACGATACCATAATCCCAAGGGCCGCGAGCACTGCCAGCACGACGCGCATACGTTCTCCCGACGTGGCAGCTCGGGGCCGCCTACAGTCTTGAGTCTACCCTTGGTCGGCGCGCTGCCCCCAAGGGTCAGGAGTCCGCCCCATGCGTTTCGCCCTCGCCGCCCTGCTCGCGCTTCCCGCCGCCGCTTTCGCGCAGTTTCCCCAAACTCCGACCGTTCCCGTCTCCGCCCAGGACTCGCCCGCGCTCAAGCCGCCGCCGGGCGCGAACGTCGCGATCGTCGAGTTCGCCGACCTGGAATGCCCGGCCTGCCGCGCCGCGAACCCTACTCTGGTTTCTGCCCAGTCCAAATACAAGGTTCCGTGGGAGTTTCACGATTTTCCCATCCCCGGCCACGTTTGGAGCACCCAAGCCGCGGTGAACGCGCGCTGGTTTTCTGAAAAATCAAAGGATCTCGCCGAGTCCTACCGCAACGCGGTCTACGAGAACCAGACAAATATTGCAACCCTCGACGATCTAACGCAGTTCACGCAGAAGTTTGCGGCCGCAAAAAGCGTGCAACTTCCTTTTGTGATCGACCCGCAAGGCAAGCTGCTCGACGCGGTCCATGCCGACGCAAGCCTTGCCCGCCAGCTCGGCGTCCACCAAACCCCCACGATCTTCGTGGTCACCGAGCACTCGCACGACCCCGGCCACCCTTTCGTGCAGTTGAATGACACATCGCTGCTCTACACCTACCTGGACCAAGCCGTTTCCGCAACCGCCGCACCCAAGACGGCGCAAGCCGCGGCTGTACACAAAGCGCACGGCACCCGCTAGGTTTTTCATGCGGGCGCGGCTTTTCCGAGAAGCCGCGCCCGCATAGACACCCCGCCCGCACTCTGCCATTCTGCGGAGATGCCCCCTTACACCGGCCGCGTCGAATACAGCTACGCCCGCGCCATGCGTCAGTCCAACACGCGCCTGTACCGTCTGGCGCACTGGCCCATCTGGATCGGCGTGTTCTTTCTAGCGCCCGGCCCGCTTACGTTTTCGCTCTTTGCCGAGGGCTTCGGGCCCGGCAATCTCCTTTGGCTGGCGGCGGTCATGGCCGGCACCGGCGCGGCGGGGTTGCGCGGACAGCTCCCCGGCAGCGAACCCCGCCCCTACATCCTCCGCTTCGACGAAGCCCGGCCCAACCCCCTGAACCGCCGCGTCTGCTACACCGCAGCCTGGAACGCCGCCCTGTCCTTTGCTCTGCTCAACGCCGCTGGACTCCTGATCGCCGCCGCGACCGGCCGCTGGTACATGCGGCAGCTTTACCGCTGGGCTTACCCGGGGCTCGCGGGCACCATCCTGCTGCTCGGCGTCGGAGGCGCGCTGCCCCGCGCCGGGCTTTCCACGAAAAACGAAGGCACCGAGCGCCGCGTCTTTTACAGCGCGGTCTGGTCCGTCACCCTGGCGCAAACCGCCCTGCTCGCGCTGTGGAAAACCCAAAAGCTCTCCCGCAAAACTAACATGCTCAAGCTTGGAGTTTTTGGCGGCACGCTCGCCCTGGTCGGCTGGGCTGCCCGGCGCGGCCTGCTGCCCCGCACCCGGCCCATTCTTCCGGGGGATGTGATCGTCGCCGACTGATCCCCAAGCCGCATCCGAAATCCTATGCCGGCTTATGCATCGCCTAAGACCGTTCTTGAAGCTTTTTACGCGGCCGAGCGGCTCATCATGCAAGGCAACGCCGGCTTTGAGGCCATGGCCGCGACTCTGGACGAAAATGTCGTGCTCCACCAATCGCCCGACCTGCCGTTCGGCGGCGAGTACATCGGCCGCGCCCGCTACAAAGAGTGGGCTGATGCCATGGGCGCAATCTTCGACCGCGTCGATGTCCAGGACGCCCGCTGGTTCGAGGACGGCGACACACTGGTGATCCTGTGCACGTTGGAAACCCGCACCCGCGCCACCGGCGAAGTCATGCGCATGCCCATGGCGCAAGCCGTAACGGTGCGCGAGGGCAAGATCACCGAGTTTCGCCCGTTTTACTGGAATGTGCCTGCGTACACAGCCGCGGCGGCTTCGGGTCTGCCTGAGGGAGCCATACCCAAAGCTGCTCCCGTCCCCGTACACTAGGTGTGCCTTCACCCAAAGCAACAGGAGTACTTCCGAATGGCCACCAAACTTGCTCTCCCCTCCGCGCAGGCAGCCCCCTTCCAAGCCGAGCTGTCCGAGTGGCTCGAAGCCTTCGACGAAGTCATCGTTCAAGAAGGGGCTGAGCGCGGCTCGGAGCTGATGGACGCGCTCCGCAAGCGCGCCTCCGAAGCCGGTATTCCCACGCCGGGTGAGCTGGTCACGCCCTACAAGAACACCATCCCGGCGCATGAGGAAGTGCCGTACCCCGGCGACCGCGACCTCGAACGCCGCGTCGAATCGCTCATTCGCTGGAACGCCATGGCCATGGTGCACGGGCAGAATAAGAAAGACTCAGGCATCGGCGGCCATATCGCCACCTACTCCTCGCTCGCGACCTTGCTGGAGGTCGGCTTCAACCACTTCTTCCATGCCAAGTACGGTCAGCAGCCCGGTGATTTCATCTACTTCCAAGGCCACGCCTCCCCGGGCGTGTACGCCCGCGCGTACCTCGAAGGCCGCTTCGACGACGAGCGCCTGCTTCACTTCCGCCACGAGCTGCGCGGCAAGCCCGGCCTGTCGAGCTACCCGCATCCTTGGCTCATGCCCGACTTTTGGCGGTTCCCCACGGTCTCCATGGGCATTGGACCGCTGAACGCCATCTACCAAGCCCGGTTCATGCGCTACCTCGAAAATCGGTCGCTGATCGAGAAAACGCCGCGCAAGGTCTGGGCGTTTGTCGGCGACGGCGAAACGGACGAGGTGGACACTCTCGGCGCGCTGACGATGGCCTCCCGCGAAAAGCTCGACAATCTCGTCTTTGTCATCAACTGCAATCTGCAGCGGCTCGACGGTCCCGTGCGCGGCAACATGCGCGTCATCGATGAGTTGGAGGGCGTCTTCCGCGGCGCGAACTGGAACGTCATCAAGGTCGTGTGGGGCGCGGATTGGGACAAGCTTTTCGAGCGCGACCACTCCGGCCTCCTGCTCCAGCGCATGGAAGAGTGCGTCGACGGCGATTTCCAAGCCTTCAAGGCTAAGGGCGGGGCGTACCTCCGTAAGGAGTTCTTCGGCAAGTACCCGGAGTTGCTTGAGCTGGTCGAGGACTACTCCGATGAGCAGCTCGCCGCGCTGCACCGCGGCGGCCACGATCCCGCGAAGGTATACAACGCCTACAAGCGCGCGGTCGAGCACACCGGCGGCCCCACCGTCATCCTCGCGAAGACCGTCAAGGGTTACGGGTTCGCCGGCACGCAGGCCCGCAACGCCTCGCACCAGGAAAAGAAGCTCACCGATGACGCGCTCACCGCGTTCGTCAAGCAGTTCGATTTGCCCCTGAGTGACGAGCAAGCCCGCGATGCCAAGCCATGGAAACCCGCGGCGGACGCACCCGAGCTGGCCTACATGCTGAGCCGCCGGAAAGAGCTCGGCGGCTTCATGCCCGCCCGCAACCCAGCGAAGCCCGTCTTCCAAGCTCCCGGGCTCGAGTTTTTTGCCGAGTGGACAGCCGGGTCCAAGGGCCGAGAGGTCTCGACCACCATGGGCTTCGTTTCGATCCTTCGCGCGCTGATGAAAGACAAGGAGTTCGGCAAGCTCGTCGTCCCTATTGTCCCCGACGAGGGCCGCACCTTCGGTCTCGAATCCGCCGTCCGCCAAGTGGGTATCTACGCGAGCGAAGGCCAGAAGTATAAGCCCCACGACGCCGATGTGATGCTCTACTACCGCGAGGAGCAGGACGGCCAAATCCTCGAGGAAGGCATCACGGAAGCCGGCTCCATGGCCTCGTTTACCGCCGCCGGCACCGCGTACTCCAACTACAACCTGCCCGCGATCCCGTTCTACATGTATTACTCCATGTTCGGGTTCCAGCGGGTGGGCGATATGATTTGGGCCTTCGCCGACTCGCGCGGCAAGGGTTTCCTGATGGGCGGCACGGCCGGCCGCACCACCATGCTCGGCGAGGGACTGCAACACCAGGACGGCCACTCGCACCTGCTCGCCTCGACCGTGCCCACCTGCCTCAGCTACGACCCGGCTTATGTGTACGAGCTTGCCGTGATCCTTCAGGACGGCATGCGGCGCATGTATGGGGAGGGCGAGGACCACTTCTATTACCTGACCATGTACAACGAGGACTACCCGATGCCCGCGATGCCCGAAGGCTCGCAGGAAGGCATCGTGCGCGGCCTGTATCGGCTCAGCGCTTCCTCGGTCAAGGAGGGCACGCCGGTCCAGCTGCTCGCCTCCGGCCCGATCGTGAATGAAGCCCTGCGCGCGCAAGCGATCCTCGCCGAAAAGTATGGGGTCGCCGCCGATGTGTGGTCCGTGACCAGCTGGAACGAGCTGCGCCGCGATGCGCTTGAAGCCGAGCGCTGGAACCGCCTGCACCCTGCCGAGCCCGCGCGCGAGCCCTACATCCAGGCCGCGCTCAAAGACGCGCAAGGCCCGCTGATCGCCGCGACCGATTACATGAAGACCCTGCCCGACCAGCTCGCCCCGTGGCTCGGCGCGCGCCTGCTGACGCTCGGGACGGATGGTTTTGGAAGAAGCGACAACCGCGAACACCTCCGCCGTCATTTTGAGAACAATGCCGAGTCCATCGCCGCCGCCGCGCTTTCCAAGCTCGCCCGCGATGGCGCGTTCGACAAGGCAAAGGCCCAGGCCGCCTTCGCCGAGCTTGGGGTGGAGACGGAAGGGATCAATCCAGCCCGTTTGTGATTACTTTCGGAAGTGGGCGTTTTGCCCGCTTTCGGATATGCTGGGCCCGTGACGAAGATCGGCACGGTCGCGAGCCTGTGGCGCTACCCCATCAAAAGCATGGGCGGCGAGCGCGTTTCCTCGGTCTACGCCGCCCCGCGCGGCTTGCGCGGCGACCGCCGCCTTGCTTTCACCTCCGCCGGCGCGCCCGTGGGCAAGCCCATGCTTTCGGGCGAGGAGCGCCACCGTATGCTCCTTTGCACCGCTCGCTTCCTCATGCCGCCCGCCTCCGACGCCCCGCCCGCGCCCGACACCATCGAGGTCACGACTCAGGACGGCATCATTCACCGTGCCGACGACCCGGCGCTCATTCCCGCCCTGCAAACCGGCCTCGCGAAGCAGAACCGCATGTAGCTCACCGAGGACCACGACCCGTTTATGGAGTGCCGCCCCATCGCGCTTATGTCGCTCGCAACCCTTGCGCAGCTGGAAGCCGAGCTGGGTGCGCCCCTGGCCGCGCGGCGGTTTCGCGAAAACATCTTCCTCGATCTGCCCGGACCGGGCTTCGCCGCGGCTGCGTTTGTCGGGCGCACACTCCGCATCGGCGAGGCGGAAATCACGTTGAAAGAGCGCGACCCCCGCTGCCGCATCATCACCGTCGACCCTGTTACGGGCACGCTCCTGCCCGAACTGATGAGGCTGGTTGCTGCCCGGCACGAGTCGCGCGCCGGTATCTACGGCATCGCAACGACGCCGGGCCTCATTGCCGAGGGCGACCCGGTTTTGCTACTTGCGTAACGCTCCATTGCTTACCGGTAACGAGCTCTCGATTCCTGCTGCAAGTAAAGGAATTCGGCGTACCATAAGAAATCGGTAGGATGGCCCTGGAAGAAAGTGAGGGGGCCGCGCATGCCGTGATACTTCCGCTCAAACTTCTCTTCACCTTCTTAACTCTTCTGCTCGGCTATCAGGCAATGGGTTACTCTCTTGACCTCCTGAACCGTCCGAGCGATCGCGCCGTGTATGAAGGAGCTATCTTTCTCCTCCTGCTCGGCTTTTTCCTTCCGTACGCGCTGTGGCGCGTATGGCGGAGTTCCTTATGAGCCTCCTAGATCAGTTAGAACCTTCCAGTTATCGCTCGTCCTTTACGCCGCGCTTCACTGCCCGCTTCGGCAAGCTGCTCGGACTCGGCTTTCTCGGGCTTGTAGTGATCCTATTCTTTTTTAACTATATCTTCGCGGTTACCCGCATCGGCGCGGGCTACACCGGTATTGAGATACTGCTTTCCGGTTCGCAGCGCGGCGCATCGCAGATACCCATCCGCACCGGCTGGGTTTTCTACAGCCCGCTCCGCAGCCAAATTGTCGAGTTTCCTACCTATGTGCAAACCGTCAAGTGGACCAGCAGTCTTGATGAGGGCCGCCCGACCAATGAGGAGATGAACTTCAACTCCCGTGAGGGACTTGAGATCGCCGCCAATGTCTCGCTTTCGTATGCCATCGACCCGAGCAAGGTTCCGGACTTCTATCTTAAGTACCGCATCGTCGACCTGGACCGGTTCACCCATGGCATCCTACGCGATATTACCCGGAATTCACTCAATGAGGTCGCATCGACTTACACTGTCGAGCAGATCTACGGCGAGAACAAAGCCGAGTTCCTGGATAAAGTAAGCGCGCTGATTCAGAAAAAGGTAGCCCCCGTCGGCGTCGGCGTGCAGCAGTTCGGGTTTATCGGCGCGCCGCATGTGCCGGAAGTGATTGCCAGCGCCATTACCGCGAAGGCGCAGGCGATCCAAAACGCCGAGCGCGCCCGCAACGAGTTGGCCCAAACCCAAGCCGAGGCGGCCAAGAAGGTAGCCGAGGCCGACGGCGACGCGAAGTCGAACGTGGCCCGCGCTGAAGGCGAAGCGGAGGCCAACCGCATCCGCCAAACCTCCATTACGCCGCAACTGCTGGAGCTGCGACGGCTCGAAAACCAACGCCAGCTCATCGACCGCTGGAACGGCCAGCTGCCCCAGGTGGAGAGCGGCGGCTCGAACAGCGGCTTGCTGCTCCAGCTGCCCAAGCAGTAAGCGCTTTGGTACGGTAAACGGATGCGCCTTGCCGCCTCTCTCCTGCTGCTGTGTGCGCTCTTTGCGGGAGCTTCCACCGCAGCTTGGCGGTCCTGGCGGGCGCTTCCGCTCGCCGACGCGGGCCTGCGGCGGTTCGACCTGATCCTGGTCCTGGGCGCGCCTTGCCGTCCAAACGGCGCGCCCAGCCCCGAACAGCGCGAACGCGTCCTCGAAGCCGTGCGCGATTGGCGCGCCGGGCAAGCGCCGTACCTTCTCCTAAGCGGGGCCGCGGCCCATAACCGATGGGTCGAGGCCGACTCCATGGCCCGGATTGCTCGGGCCGCTGGCGTCCCCGCAGACGCTATTCTCGAAGACCGCCAAGCTCGCAACACCGTTGAAAATGTGGCCAATACCTACGCCGTCATGCAGGCGCGCGGATGGCGCTCTGTAGAGGTGGTCAGCTCGCCGAGCCACCTGCCGCGCGCCGGGCTGATCCTGGCGCGCTTTCCTCTTCTGTGGCGTACGGACGCCGCTCAGTGGCCGCCGGAGATGTGGCCCATCACGCGATGGGCTCACGAGTGGGTGGAGGCGGAGTACTGCCTGCGCATTCGCTGGTTCGGCTTCCCAAGCAGGCAGGCGGTACGCTTGCCGGCTAAAAACGCGACTGCGCCGCCGCCTGCGTCAGCTCCACCGAACCGGTAAGCGGGGTCGCCGCCACGGAGTCGCCCACGAACACCGTGAACTTACCCGGGTCGATGGTCCATTTCTTCGCTTGTACGTCCCAGTACGCGAAGGAGCGCGCATCGAGCGGGACCGAGACATGCTTGGTTTCGCCCGGCTGGAGCGCGACTCTCTCGAAGCCCTTCAACTCGCGCTCCGGCCGGTCGATCTTCGGACTGCTTTCCCCGACATACACCTGCGCGACATCGGCACCCGCGCGCGAGCCGCTGTTGGTCAGGTCGAAGTTCACCATGACGGAAGGATCCGCTCCGGCGGACTCAGGACTTACCTTCAGGTTCGAAAACTTAAAAGTCGTGTAGGACAGCCCGAAGCCGAACGGGAACAGAGGGGTTATGTGGTTCTTCTCATATCCGCGATAGCCGACATAGATGCCCTCGGCATATTCAATCTTGTTGGCGCCCGGCTCGGGGTAGTAGTTCTTATAAGTCGGGTTGTCTTCCGCCCGCTTCTCGAAGGTAGCCGGCAGGTGCCCGGAAGGGTTCACGTCGCCGAGCAAAATTTCAGCAAGCGCCGTCCCGCCCGCCTGCCCCGCGTACCAGTTCTCCAGCATCACCGGGGCATCGTTGAACCAGTCCGCGGAGTCCACGTTGCCGCCCGATGTAAGGCTGACAATGACGTTCTTATTGAGCGCATGGAGGTCCGAAATCATTCGGCGCTGCCCATAGGGCAGGCCAAAGGTGCGGTCGCCGCCCTCGCTTTCCTCGGCCGGCAGATAGCCCGCCATCACTACCACCGCGTCCACCTTCGGGGCAAGCTCCTTGGCGCGCTTGCTCACCAGGCCCTGCTCTTCGTCGGCGATAGCGAACAGCAGCTTGCCGCCGAATGGCCCGTTCTGTTTATCCTCGACAACCACCTTATGCGGCCCGGCGGTGAGGTCCAAGGTCATATGCGCCTCATAGGATTTCGGGAATGCCCAGTTATCGAAGATCTGCTTGCCGTCGACAAACACCCGGTTGCCCGAACCTTCACCCGAACCTTCCACGATGAACGCGTACTTTCCCGCAGCCGGCGGGGTAAAGTACCCGGTGAACCGCCGCGAGGTCGCCACGGACTTATTCGACAATTGGTCGAGCGCGGCCTGGAGCGCTTCCGGGTCCGCTACAAGCGACGCGATGTCGAGCCCCTTGGCGTTGATGCTTGCCACTGTCGCTGTCACCGCGGGCGGGCCGGAGAGCTGATCGTTCTTGAAGCTTTCGAGCATTACGCCGGGCTCGCCGCCGCTCGCCTCCGTCATGTATTTTGTCTCGTGCGATAAGTCGTTCAGCTCCGGGATGCAGCGGTCGTAGTACACCGTCGCCTTGCCCCCAAGCGCATTGGTGAGACCCTCGATCGCGCTGATCTCGTGGAACGGCCTCACCCCCGCACTGCCGCCGCCGACCGGCGTCCCAGGGTAAGCATCCGGCCCGACCACCAGGATGCTCTTGATCTTCGACTTATCAAGCGGCAGCAGCCCGCCCTCGTTTTTCAACAGCACCGCCGACTCCCGGGCCGAGTCGAGCGCCGTTCGGTTGTTTTCATCGTTGATATAGGAGAGAGACGGGTCCGCCTGCGTCCGGTCCAGCCAGCCAAATGCGGCGGCTGTCGTAAGGATATGCTGCACCTTGTCGTCGATGGTCGCCTGCGAAACCTTGCCCGCTTGGATGGCAGGCATCAGGGTTTTCGCGTTCATAAATGCCGCGTTCGGCATTTCGATGTCGAGTCCGCCGTTCGCCGCCGCGACCCCGTCGTAGGTCGCGACCCAATCCGACATGAGCGTGTTTTGGAAGCCCCACTCCTTTCGCAGCACGTCGATATTGAACCGCGCGTTTTGGGTCGCGTGCTGGCCGTCGATCAGGTTATACGAGTCCATTACGGCACCGACATGCCCCTGCTTGACCGCCGCCTCAAACGCGGGCAGGTAAATCTCGTGCAGTGCGCGCTCCGGTATCTCCGTATCCGAGTCATGCCGCAAATACTCTGAGTTATTGCCTAGGTAGTGCTTGACCGTTGCGCTCACGCCCTGCGCCTGCATGCCCGTGATGTAACCGACCGCGATCTGCCCGGACAGGAACGGGTCTTCCCCGAAATACTCGAAGTTGCGACCGTTGCGCGGCGAGCGGTAGATATTTACGCCCGGACCCAGCATGTAGTGAACGCCGCGCGCCCGCGCATCGCGCCCGATGCCCGCGCCGACCCGGGATGCCAGCTCCCGGTCCCAGCTTGCCGCCAGGCCGATGCCCGCCGTATAGGTCGTCGAAGGAAAGCCGGCGTTCGATCGCGTACCGAACGGCCCGTCCGACATTTCAAACGCCGGCAGGTTGAGCGAGGGCACAGGCCGCGTCGCGAAGCCGGTACCGCCGATGTAGTCGAGCTTCTGCTCGAGCGTCATCTTGCTGACAAGCTCATCGACGTGCTGCTTTTCAGCCGGGGTGAGCGGGTGCGGAGCCTGGGCAAGGGAGGCGGAAGAGGCGGCGAGCAGAAGGGCAAAACCGGCGCAGCGACGCAGAGGCATGGGGGTTTGATCCTTAAGATTCTGGAGAGACGCCCAATCCTACCCGCGCGTGCGCGCTTTTGGGAAGCACACGGCTGACGCACCCGGAAGTAACTTTGCCGTCCGCGGGCTCTTGCGTAGGCTACGCGAACCTTCTTGCCGAGTTCGTGAGCGGACAACTGAAGCGGGCGGTTCCGGGCCTTTCGGGGACCCGGAAGCCGCTACCGAGGCAAGGAGGTGGGTTCTGATGAAGCGAATGCATGAGGAAAGCTCCTCATTTCATGTGCTCATCACAGTAGCCGTCGATTGGCGATTCGTGATGGCACTTGCAACATCTCTCCGGAAGCAGCATATTAGCCCCGCCAGGCCCGAGAAACCTTGCAGAACTCCATCTTTCGATGCGCTTACTATCGCATGGGACAGCTTCTCCGCGCTCCGGAAAAGCTGTCCCATTCCGCTACTGCAGCCCCCAAGTCTGCGCGTTGCTTCCGTTACAGCTGTAGGTCTGCACCACAGTCCCGTTCGCCGTCCCCGCGCTGCGCACATCCAGGCATAGCCCAGGGTTTGTTGCCGTATGAAAGGTATATCCGCTGCCCGCGGCGACCGCCTCCCACGCCTGCGCGGTTGACCCGTTGCAGGGCTGGAGGTTGACCGCCGAGCCGCTCGCGCCCGTGGCCGTCATGCAGTAAGCCCCGAGCGAAACCGCGATGTTGTAGTACCCCGAGGGCTGCACGCCGCTGTTATTTAAGTTCCACTTCTGCGCCCCTGTCCCATTCGCTTTGTAGATATCGATCGGGTTGCCGGTGGCCGTGCTTGCTGACGTGTCGTCCAGCACCTGCCCCGGCGCGTTCGCGGGCGCAACCACATGCGTCCCATTCAGGTTGCTCGGCGCGGGCGCGGGTGCCGAGCCCGCCGCCTGGTAAACCCGGACATAATCCACCAGCGTTTGCCCGGAGGAAGGCGTGGAGCTGTCC
Organism: uncultured Acidobacteriaceae bacterium; assembly: GCA_964247445.1. Classification (GTDB taxonomy): domain Bacteria; phylum Acidobacteriota; class Terriglobia; order Terriglobales; family Acidobacteriaceae; genus EB88. The sequence continues at coordinate 11,527 of CAXTUV010000037.1, forward strand.
GTCGTGCCCGGAAAGCCGCCCCCGCCGATGGCGAAGTTGAGCAGGATGAAGAAGGGGTTGTTGTATACCCATTGGTCGCCCGAGGGAATGGATGCAGGGGTGATCGTGAGGAAGACATTACTCGTCGAGTCGCGGTAGTACTGGAGCGAGTTTTGCGACCAGATCAGCCCGTAAATGTGGTAGCCGCTATCATCGACGCGCTGCCCGTTCGGGAAGGTGTAGCGGGCACCGATCCCATTGCCGCCCGAGTAGCCTGGTCCGTGGCTCGTTGCGGACGTGGTGTAGGGCCCGTAGCTCTGCACCCACTCCATGATGTCGTCCTCGCCCGCCTGTGGCCAACCCACCTGCGGCAAGTTCGCGCCCAGCATCCAGAACGCCGGCCAAAAACCGTCGGCCACGGGCAGCTTCATACGCGCCTCCACCCGCCCGTACTGGAACTGGTAGATGCCTTGCGTCTTCAGCCGGGCCGAGGTCCACTGCCCTTGGCTGTTGCGCCTGGCTTGGATCACCAGGTTGCCGTTGCCGTCCTGGAACGCATTGGGCTGGCCCGCGACGCAGGGCGCGGTGGTATAGCTGGGCGAGCAGTAGGTTTCAAGCTCACCATTGCCGAAACCGCCGCCGCCCGTGTCATAGGTCCACTTGGATGAATCGGGTAGTGCGTTGGCCGCACCGTTGAACTCGTCACTCCACACCAGGTTCCAACTTTGGGCGTGCGCGGGTTTCGCACCGGCAAACAGGGCTGCCAAGCTCAGCGCCGCCAGGGCGAGTGTAGAGGAGGAACGGAAACTGCGACGGTGCGCTGTTAGAGGGGTAAGCGTCGGCATACAGGCTCCTTTTCAGGGGGTGATTTCAACAACGCCGGAACACTAACATGCGCATCAGACAGTTTGCGAGAAAATCGTTTGATCTTGCGATAAAGGGAATAGTAGGCTTGGCTGCGATTACAGGAAGTTAGCAGCGCGCGCGGTGCCGGCTTCCATCCGCTCGCCCTTCCGGTACAGTTCTTTCTGAACGGAGCCGGTCACCCATGCGCTGCTGCTTTCCTTTGTTTCGCCGCATCCTTGTAGCCCTTTTCGCTGTCCTTACCCTCCCCGCGCTCGCCCGCAGCCCCGTCGGGCTTGCCCCCACTCCGGAGGAGGTCCGCTCTACCCATTACACCGTTTCGGTTAACGGCCACAAGACTCCGGTCGTCCACGCCGCCTCTAGTTACTACCTCCTGAACTTCGACCTCAGCGGCCCGGCGACGGTC
>CAXTUV010000038.1:0-2497 GCA_964247445.1 uncultured Acidobacteriaceae bacterium
CCTCCACCCTTGGCTTCTCCCCCTTCGGCACCTCGAACCGATATCCCGCCCCACGCACGGTCTTCAAAAATCGCGGCTCTTCCGGGTCTGCTTCGATCTTCTCGCGGATGCGCCGCACGTACACGTCCACCGAGCGCGGCGTCACAAACCGCGCGTCGCCCCACACGGCGTCCAGCAGGTGGTCGCGCGAGAACACCCGACCCGGGTGCCGAGCTAGGTAGTCCAGCAGGCGGAACTCGGTCGCGGTGGTCGTGGTCAGCTCGCCGCGTACCTTCAACTGCATCGCGCCAGCGTCGATGACCACGTCGTCGAACTCAAGGATTTGCGGTCCCGCCGGACGCTCAAACCGGCGCAGGACCGCTTTGACGCGAGCCACCAGCTCGCGCGGCGCGAAGGGCTTGGTGATGTAATCGTCCGCGCCCAGCTCCAAGCCGAGCACGCGGTCGTTCTCGCTCGCCTTGGCGGTCATGAAAATGATGGGCGTGGTCGACAGGAGGGGGTTGGCGCGCAGGCGGCGGCACACGTCCAGTCCGTCGCCGCCGGGCACCATGATGTCGAGCAGAAACAAGGCGGGGCGGGTCCGTTCAGCCTCCGTGATCAGCCCGGCCGGCGTGGGAAATACCCGAGGCGTGTAGCCCGCGGCGGTGATGTGGTGCTCCACCAGCCGGGCGATGTCCGTGTCGTCTTCCAAGATAAAAACAGTCGCGCTCAAGCGTGGCCGACCCTTTCTGAAGCGCCCTCAAGCGGCGCGTTACGGGCAGGTTACACGCGCGGCCGCCGCGCTTTGATGAACGGCCTGTGATTTATACGGCGAAGAAGCAATCGTGATGCGCCGCTTCAGTAATTCGAAGAACGAGAAAACCAGGTGTCATCCTTAAAAGGTGTGTGAGAAGTTATTGTCCGCGAAAGGGGTCATCCTGAGCGTAAGCGAAGGATCTGCTTTGCGCCGGCATTGCGCGCCCAGCTAAGAAAAGCAGATTCTTCGCTGCGCTCAGAATGACACTTCTTTTTCAGATCGACTGCACAGGGATCTGGAGCAAGTCGGCGACCAGCCCGACCTCACGGTGCACGAATGGCTCGCCGTAGCGTACGCCGGCCAGCAAACCGTAGTGCCGGGCTTCGGCAAGGGTACGTTCACGAATCTCTTCTTCCGGCACAAATAGGCCAGTGCCGACTGCTTGGTTGCCGTACTGCGACCGGTACGCGAGCAGCGACTCCAAGCGCCGCTCCGCGTAGGTTGTGATGTCGACAATGAACGAGGGCCGCACATCGGCGTACAAGCTCGCGTAAACGATCTTGAACGGCCGGTGCGGAGCCGCGCCGCCCGCGATTTCCACCTTAGCCAGCCCCGCGACAAAACAGGCTTCGTAGCCAAGCACCGAGCAGGTCGCGTGGTCTGGGTGCCGCGCCTGCCAGTACGGCAGAATGACCACCCGGGGCCGGAGCGCGCGCACGACGGCAGCCACTTTCAGACGGTTTTCAAAGGTGTTCGCCACCGCGCCGTCCGGCAGGTCGAGCGCTTCGCGATGCGCCACGCCGAGGATACGGGCAGCCTCAGCCGCTTCCGCGGCCCGGTCCGCCGCGGTCCCGCGCGTGCCGGCCTCACCCTGCGTCAGGTCCAGAATGGCCGTGCGCTGCCCGAGCGAAGCCGCGCGCAAAAGCGTGCCGCCGCAAGTTTGCTCCACGTCGTCGCGGTGGGCGGCAATGGCGAGAATGTCAGTGGGGGGCATAAAGGCAGGATAGAGGGTGAAGGGTAAAGGTGAGAGCAAAGCCTCTGCACCAACGCTGAAGGATAGCGTTTGCGCCTGACTGGGTGCCCTCCCCACAAACGGCCCGGGCATTCCTTCCACCCTTCACCCTCGCCTTATCGCAGCTTCCGCTCCTCTTCTCGAATCGGCAGGTCGTTGATGCTGGCCTCCCGCCGTTGCATCAGTCCGCTCGGCGCGAACTCCCACAGCTCATTGCCATGCGAGCGGAACCAGTTGCCGGAGTCGTCGTGCCACTCGTATTCAAACCGGACGGCCATGCGGTTTTCTCGGAACCCCCAAAGCTCCTTCTTGAGACGGTAGTCCAGCTCGCGCCGCCATTTGCGCGTCAAAAACGCGCGAATCTCATCCCGCCCGTGGAGGAACTCGGTCCGGTTGCGCCACGCGGAATCTTCGGTATACGCGGCGGCCACGCGCTCGGGATCGCGCGTGTTCCACAGATCCTCGGCCGCCTGTACCTTGCGGGCCGCCATGGCCGGGTCGATGAAGGGAGGGGCAATCACTTCAGGCATCTGCACATCCTTTCGTAAACCGGACCGGATCCCCATCGCGCATGTGGCCGGGGGCGGTGACCGCGCAGTCCAGCGCCATCTTGCCTCCGCGCTCTTGTACGATGCGGCGCAGGACATTGCGGTCCTGCACCAGGGTGTCGGGGTCGAAGGTGGTCATGTTGCAGCGCAAGCGGAGCTGCGCCGCGTGGATGCCGACCGGGCCGAGCCGAAGGCCGCGGT
>CAXTUV010000038.1:2507-4326 GCA_964247445.1 uncultured Acidobacteriaceae bacterium
CCCAGCCCACCTCGGCCAGGCCGGGGACGCCGCCGACAATGACGTTGGGGCGAAACCGGCGCGAGTCCAGGCCCATGGCCGCAAGGGCACCGTCGGTGGCGACAAGCAGCGGCAGCACATCGAAGCGGCCGGGGTCGGCGCGCATGGGTACCAGAACGGCGGCTCGCCCCGTGGCGCGGCTCACGCGCCGCTCGACTTCCCCGCGGTCCCATGGCAGGCCGTCGACGGTGGGCTTGCCCTCGCTGTCAAGCGAGCCCTGGAAGCCGAGCAGTTCCGGAAAGGTGCGCGCCGTCATTACCCGGCCGGTTTCCCGGTCCATGACGATCACCTCGCGGTCGCCCACGATCCCGGTAGGGAGCACGCGCGCTTCAGTAATCCGTTCGCCGCGCATGCTCTTGACCGGGTAGCGCCAGATTTCTTTTACTTCCACGACCCGCCCCTTCAGTTTTGGTGGAGAGCTACCTTTGGGAAATCAATCTCCGGCTCAGTGGCGGAGTTGAAGAAGTTAGTGAAGACATTGAGGGCCACATGGGCGATGATTTCGGCGATTTCGCCGTCGTTGTAGCCGGCCTGGCGCACGGCGACCAGCGCTTGAGGGTCCAAATGGCCTCTGGTCGCGAGTACGGAACGGGCAAAAATCAAGGCTGCGGCAGTCTTTGGATCGGCGGCCCGGCCGGCACGGCTGCTCTCAATCTCAACCTCCCCGAGGCCGCTCATTTTGCCGATGGCGGTGTGCGCGGAAAGGCAGTAGCCGCACCCGTTCTCCTGCGCGAGCGCGAGCGCGATCTGCTCGCGAACCTTCGGGTCGAGTGCGCCCGCGCCTAGGTCGCCGCTGAAATCGAGATAGGACTTCAGCACGGCGGGTGAGTTCGCCATCACACGGGTCATGTTTGGGACTAGCCCCAGCTTCGCTTTTACGCCGGCAAGCAGCTCCCGCGCAGGTGTTTCCGCGGCGGGGTCGATTGTCTTCAGGTGTGCCATCGAAGGTCTCCTAAGAGTGCTAGTTACACTCATTGCTTTGGTAGACTGTAACAAGCAAGATCGGGTTACGGAGCCGAACTGTGGAAAAAAGCGGATTTCTCTGGGTCGGCAACTGGGCGGCGATCGACTTTGTGAATACCGCGATCGTGGACGGGGGCCGTCCCGTAGACCTTCTGCAAGACGAGGCGGCCCTACGGGCATGGCTTAGGGAAGCGGGGCTGCCCGCTTCGGAGTGTGCGCTTCCAGGATACCCAGCGGCGCTCGAGCGCGCTCAAGGCTATCGAGCTCTCCTGCGGCGCAGCTTGGAAGCTGTTGCCGCAGGTTTGCCGCCGCCGAATCCAGCGCTAGAGCAGACCAACCAGCTATTAGCCGAACATGCGACGGTCCTGCAATTAGAGGAGCGGAACGGGGCATTTCAGCTGGCGAGCAAACCGGCACCTTTGTTCCCCAGCAGCTTCCTTGCGCCGCTCGCCCTGTCCTTCGCCAAGCTGCTGACGGAAGCGGACCCGCGACGGCTACGCAAGTGCCGCAACCCAGCCTGCATGCTTTGGTTCTACGACACCAGCAAGAGCGGAACGCGGGCCTGGTGCTCACTGGATATGTGCGGCAACAAGATGAGAATGGCGGCGTCGCGCAGAAAGCGGGCCGGCTAGGGTTGTCCCGCTCTCCCGGTGGCTCAGGGACGAGTCCCACTGCTTTGCCGCGCGAGCATGCCGACTGCTTCCATCACGCGCGCGCGCACCTCGTCGCGCCGGGTTAGGGCTTCCGGGTCAATCGAGAGCGCAAACGGGTTTACCTCGGTCCAGGCCGAGCTGAGCGAAAGCACAGCGGTGAGGAG
>CAXTUV010000038.1:4336-4606 GCA_964247445.1 uncultured Acidobacteriaceae bacterium
CCTCTTGTGCACGGGCCATGGTGGTGAGCTTGACCTGAAGAGAAGTCCCGGGCTCCACCGGCCATTCGCCCTTTTGCTCCAAGCCGAACCAGGTCAGCAGGCGAACCAAGGCAGGGTTTTCCGCGCAAAAATCGAACAGCCGGCCGGCGTAAGCGGGAAGATCCTCCGGGGTGAACGGAACTGTCTCGTACACAGTAAACAGGTGTTGGCGAAGTACGGCGAGAAACAGCTGCTCCTTGCTGCCGAAGTAGATGTACAGAAGGTTTTTAT
>CAXTUV010000038.1:4616-12603 GCA_964247445.1 uncultured Acidobacteriaceae bacterium
GGCCTGCGCGGCGCGCGCGATGCGGTCCACGCGCGCCCCGGCAATCCCATACGCGGCGAACTCGTCCGTTGCAGCCGCGAGGATGCGTGCGCGCGTCCGTTTGGAATCCTTCACAGCTTTACCTTACCGCAGCACCCTTAATCCTAACTGAATGGTTAGATAGAATGTTCTGAGGAGGATTATGACATGGCATCTATGACATGGTTCATCACGGGAATCAGCACAGGGTTGGGGCGCGCCATGGCCGAGCAGCTGCTCGCGCGCGGCGACCGCGTTGCCGGGACCGCGCGCGCACCCGAGCGGCTCGCGGAGTTGGCGGCTGCCCATGGTGAGCGGTTGCTTCTGCTGCCGCTGGAGCTTGCCGACGCAGCTTCGATCCGGCAAGCGGTAGAGAGCGCTTTTGCCGCGTTTGGACGCATCGACGTGATTATCAACAATGCCGGCTACGCGCTCTTTTGCGCGGCTGAAGAAGCCACAAGTGAGCAGGTTGAGCACTGCATCCGAACCAACCTCATCGGCTCCATCGAGGTCATCCGCGCCGCGCTGCCCCACCTACGCGCGCAGGGCGGCGGCCGCGTCGTCCAAGTTTCGTCCGAGGGCGGGCAGATCGCCTATCCCAGTTTCAGCCTGTACCACGCTGCCAAGTGGGGCATCGAGGGCTTTATTGAGTCCACGCTCCAAGACGTCGCGCCCTTCGGCATCGAGTTCACGATCGTGGAGCCTGGCCCAGCGCGGACGGAGTTCGGCGCGAACCTGGTAACCCCGCCGGCAATGCCCGCCTATGCCGAGACGCCCGCGGGAGCGGTCCGGCGCGCGATCCAGGAGGGAGCCTTTGCGTTGAAAGGCGACCCAGCCAGGATCGCCGAACGGATCGTGGACGCGGCAGTTGCCGACCCGGCCCCGCGGCGGGTGGTGCTCGGCGGCGATGCTTTTGAACACGTGCGTGCCACGCTCACCGAACGCCTGGCGGCCCTGGAAGCGCAGAAGGAGCTTGCCTTCTCGACCGACTTCCCGAACTGACCGGCTCTCAGTACCAGGTATTGTCCGAGTTGTCCGGGGCGTCCATGTAAGCCACGTCCACTGCGGTGCCCTGGACAGTGACATTCGAGTTGTCGAGCGCATTCAGGGTTTGGGTGCCGTAGATGTACACCTGGCCGCCTTCGGCGGTGTAGACCTTATGTAAGCCGGTGACGGCGGCGATGCCCGTGCCATCGCCCTGGAAGGAAAGCACCTGCCGGAGCTGGTTCGCGGAGGTGTCAACGACAGAAATGCAGCCGTAGGGCACATTCTGCCCTGACTGCGCTTGGCGGAACCGCTCGCCGCCCTGGCAGTTCGACGAGCCGATCCAAAGCGTATTGTCGTCGGCCAGGACCATGCGGAGGTGCGTGCCGTCAGAAATCGGAATGGGCGCGGATACCGTACCCGCGTTGGTGTCGATCACGGAAAGCTCGCCCGTGAACAAACCGTCAGGCAGCCTTTGCTGGCCGGCAACGTAGAGGGTGTTGCCGTTGAACAGCGCGTCAGTCGCGCCGCCCGGAGTAGCGATGAACCGGCTCGCGGTAAGCGCCGCGCCGACGGGCCCCTGCGCGCCCGAGTTCAGCACATTCGCCCCAAGCGGAATCTGCGTAATCCCGGCTTGGGTACCGCCGCACTCCGGCCCGCAGTCAATCACGTACACCGAGGAGCCGTCCGGCGAGAACACGGCGCGGTTGGGCCGGTCGAATCGGGCCCCGCCCGCGCTGACCGGGAACACGCAATACTGCGGCAGGTTCTGCGGCTCGCAGTCGGTCGAGGGCGGGCTCAGGCTACCGTTCGGGAGCGTGATCTGGAAGGTGGTGGGCCGGTTTTCCGCCGCAATTTGCTGCGCCGAGGTGAGGTGAACCACGCTGTACACCTGGTCGGAGTTCTCAATGAAGGCGAGCGCGATCGTGCCCGCCGGGTTGATCGCGGTGCGGTAGGCATTCGACACGATCAGCTGAAAGGTTGTGGGAGTCGCCGAAGCGTCATACATCTGCAGCAGGTGCTGCTGCTGGAGCGCCGCAATGATGTACTGCTGAGTCTGGTTCGCGAAGACCGAGGATGGAATTTGGTTGGTCGCCGCGGGCGCGAGCAGGACGGTCGCCGTCTCGGCCTGGTAGTTGACGGCGTTCAAGGTGCCGTTTGAGCTCGCGAACACCAGGCCCGCCTGCTGCGCGGGATAGTTCTGGATGGTGACGGGCAGCGCGGACCCGTTGTAGCCGCCGACAGGAATGTTAGCCCCGCCTCGCTGGATGTTGCGCCGGACATCGTAAAGCGCGTCCACGATGGTGACCGAACCCGTCGCGCCGATCTGCGCGGCGATCATGACGCGATTCAGGATGCCCGAAGGCGGCAGGTTGCGCCCGGCGAAGTAGAAGTTTTTGCCGCAAGCGGCGAGGCCGAAGATTACAAACGCAAAGGCGGCAAGCAGGGACAGGGGACGGCGAAGATAGTTCAGCAGCGGCAAAAGGCAACCTCGGGCCCTCCGGGGCGGTACGGGCGCGCTCAGGGAGGAGACGATTCAGTGTAGCAAGGGCCGGCGGATGGATGGTTCGAATCGCCCTCTGGCGCTAGCACTGAGACCCGGAGCTTCGACATCGGTCCCTGCCGGTCAGGTTCTACTTCACACGTTCCTTGAGTGTTCCAATCGCTTCCTCATGCGCCCGGAGCGTCGCCTTTGTATCCGCCATGTCTTGCCGGACGGCTTGCAGCGTGAGCTCAACATGCTCGAACCGGCGGTCAATGCGGGCGAAGCCCTCCTTCATATCCGCACGGAAATCGTCCAAGCGCTTGTTCCTCGTCCAGGAACCGAAGAACACACCGAACACAGCCAGGATCGCCGGGGCCATCAGGATGTACAGCTGCGCGTTCGTCATACCTCCACGATAGCCGCACTAAAGAGCAAGGACAATGCCTCGTTTGGGTCAAGCTGCGGCAGCTGGTGCGGTGAAAGATCCTGCCCCGTTCCAGTGCAGGTGCCGCTTACCCTGTGCCCTAAGCTCTCCACCCTATACCCTTGCTCTTATGCCGAACCGCCTCCAAGCCCTCCTGGGCGAAGCGCCCATCCTAGGCGATGGTGCCATGGGAACCATGCTGTACGACCGCGGCGTCTTCCTCAACCGGTGCTTCGACGAGGTTAATCTCACCGAGCCGGCGCTGGTGCGCTCGGTGCACGACGAGTACCTCCAAGCCGGCGCGCAGATTTTGGAAACCAACACCTTCGGCGCGAACCTGGTACGGCTCGCCCGCTTCGGGCTGGCCGAAAAGGTCGGCGAGATCAACCGGGCCGGCGTCCGCCTGGCGCGGGAAGCGGTTGCACAGCTCAAGGAAAAACAGGCCGCGCGGGCCTGGGTCGCCGGAGCGCTGGGGCCGCTGGGGCTTGCGCCGGAGGCAATGGACGAGGCGCGCGCGGCGTATGCCGAACAGGTCGCGGCGCTGCTGGAAGCCGGGGTGGACTTGCTCGTGATTGAGACTATCCAATCGCTCGCGGAAGCCGAGCAGGCGCTTGCCGCCGCGCGCGAGGCAGCGCCGGAGATCGCGATCGCGGCCATGATGACAGTGGACGACGAAGGCGCGCACTGCCTGGACGGCACGCCAGTAGAGCAGGCCGCCGGCAAGCTGGCTGCTTGGGGAGCCGACGCAGTCGGGGTGAACTGCTCAACCGGACCTTCCGCCGTGCTCGCGGCGATTGACGCGGTAGCCGCGGGCTCCGGGCTGCCGATCCTGGCCATGCCGAACGCCGGCGTGCCGCGCGTGGTCGACGGACGGCATATGTACCTGTCCTCGCCCGAGTACCTGGCGAGTTTCGGCCGCAAGTTCTTGCGCGCCGGCGTGCAGGTCATCGGCGGCTGCTGCGGGACGACCCCGGCGCACATCCGCGCGATGCGGGCCTCCCTGCGGGCGGTCGCCGCGCAAAAAACGGCGGAAGCCGCGGCACGGTCGATCGAATTTACAAACAACCAGGTCACGCGCCAGCCGAAGCCCATCGAGGTCGAGGGCGCGGTCACGCCGCCGCCCCTGCGGAGCCGCTCGCTGGTCGGGCGTTTGGTTGAGCAGGGCGAGTTCGTGACGCTGGTCGAGGTCGTCCCACCGCGCGGGTTCGACACGGCAAAGGAGCTCGCCGGGGCCAAGCTGCTTGCCGCAGCAGGCGTGCACGCCATCAATGTCCCGGACTCGCCCCGAGCCTCGTCGCGCATGAGCGCGCAGGCGCTTTGCCTGCAGATCCAGCAGCAGGCCGGGATCGAGACCATCCTCCATTACACCTGCCGCGACCGCAATATTCTGGCCATCCAGTCGGACCTGCTGGGGCTGGCGTCGCTGGGCTTGAAAAACATCCTGTGCCTCACCGGCGACCCGCCCAAAATGGGCAACCACCCGGACGCGACGGCGGTGTTCGACGTGGACGCGATTGGGCTGACGGCGATTGTGCGGCGGCTCAACCACGGGCTCGACCTCGGCGCGGCCCCGCTCGGCGCGTCCGCCGGGTTCACGGTCGGGGTCGCGGCCAACCCCGGCATGCAGGACATCGACAACGAGGTACGGCGGTTCGCGTACAAGGTCGAGGCCGGGGCGGAGTACGCGATCACCCAGCCTGTTTTCGACCTGCGTCTCTTAGAATCCTTTCTGCGCAAGGTGGAACAGTTCCGCATCCCGGTCATCGCCGGCATCTGGCCCCTCACCTCGCTCCGCAACGCTGAGTTCATGCGCGATCTGAAAGTCGCCGTCCCGGACGCAATCTTCGCCCGCATGGCCAAGACCGGAAGCAAGGAAGCCGCGCTCGCCGACGGCGTCCGGATCGCGCAAGAGATGCTGGCCGAAGCCCGGCCTATGGTGCAGGGCGTGGGCGCGAGCGCACCATTCGGGAAGTATGGGATGGCGGTGGAGGTGCTGCAGGCGGTGCTGCCGCAGCCGGTTTGAGCTTCAAAGATGTGTGCGGGCGAGGAGATTCGAATCCGTGTGACTTGCGTCTCAGCGACTTACCAAAGACCAGCTGAATGGCCCTTGGAAAGGTCGCTGCGTCTGCCATTTCGCCACGCCCGCACGGCCAGCTTACCTCGAGGTGATCTTGCTTGGAATTGCAATTCTGCTGATGGCAGCAAAGACCGCCTCATCTAGAAAGATGAGTGTTCTACACCGGAGACACCCGCAAATCTGCCCCCGACGCCTCCCTGAGCATCTCGATTCCTCGCGGCCCGAGCACGGTCGGCACCAGATCCCGCAGCGAGCCGCCCACGCGCATTTACAGCCGGGGCAGCCCTGAGAGTGTCCTCTTCATCTACAGGGTTAGCGATTCTCCAAGCCGAAAGGCTGTTCAGTCGCGATCTGCTGAAGAAAAGCCGCCACCGCATCTCCTGCGGGCGGATGTCCTACCCGGAGATCGTTGTGGTGCGCACCGGGTACTTCTACAAATTTTTTCTGTTTGGCCGGTGAGGCTGCAAACACTTCTCGCCCTTGCGCAATCGGGACAACGTCGTCCTCCGTACCTTGCACCACCAGCAACGGACTTTGCACCGTTGCGATCTCCTTGACGTTCTCATAGATCGGTCGAACCTCAGCATCGACGGTGACTTTCACGACGCCGCGAACAAATCGCGGGACATCGTGCTGGGAGGACCACGCCGCCATTTCATCCGCACTCGCCGGCGGTGCCTGCAAAATCAGGCCCGCAACACTCCGCTCGCTTGCCACATGCACCGCCAGACCCGTTCCAATCGACCAGCCATTTGCCACAATCCCAGATTGAGCGGCACTGTCCTTCGCATGCTGCTCGGCAAGATGATCGTGAACGAAGTCGTACTCTTCAAGAGCGATGTCCCGTGTGGCCTTCACGCTTACCCGGCCCGTACTGAAGCCATACCCCGGAAAATCGAAACACGCTGCATTTACATGGAGGGTATCCCTCAGCCAGGCGAGCCTGGCTTCCTCATGGGTCAGGTCTTCGTTGCTTCCATAGAAGAACAGCACGAATGGGTGAGTGTCACGACCGCCGTCGGCGGCTTGCTTCGCTCGGTAAAGCCAACCGCGAATACGGCTTCCGTCCTTTGCCGTGAACTCCACGGGTTCCCGAACCGCAGATGCCTGACTTGTCCATGCGGCCAGGGGAGGAGCCTTTGGCGGCTGAAGCATGTTCGTGTCGCGCAGGGTGTAGCTGATAACAAAAGCGAGCAGGAATGCCAGCATGTATTCTCCATACAAGTCGGTCAGCCCGAGGGGTACTGGATAAGGCGCGACAAACCACACCTGGAATGACGATACGTTTTATCGCGTACTTCAGTTCCTTCTGCACCAATCAATCGAGTTGCCCTCATCGCTTTTTCAAAAATCACCCGAGCGCCACCCGCAAATCCGTCCCTGACATTTCCCTGGGTTTCTCAATCCCCAGCAGCCCCAGCACGGTCGGCGATAGGTCCCGCAGCGAGCCGCCCGCGCGCAGGCCGTAGCGGTGCGCGTCCTCGCTCACCAGCACGAACGGGACCGGGTTGGTGGTGTGCGAGGTGTGCGGGCCGCCCGCGACCGGGTCGACCATCTGCTCGGCATTGCCGTGGTCGGCGGTGATCAGCAGCGACCCGCCCCGCTCGCGCAGCGCTTGGTGGACGCGGCCCAGCGCCGCATCGACCGCTTCCACGCCAGCAATGGTCGGCTCCAACCGGCCGGAATGCGCGACCATATCGGCGTTCGCGAAGTTGACCACCACGAAGGGGAACGCCGGGTCTTCAAGCGCGCGGATCACCGCATCGGCCACCCCGTCCGCGCTCATCCGCGGAGCGAGATCATAGGTCGCGACCTTTTGCGAGGGCACCAGCACGCGGTCTTCGCCGGGAAATGGCTTCTCGATACCGCCGTTGAAAAAGTAGGTCACATGCGCGTACTTCTCGGTCTCGGCCACGCGCAGGTTGCGGATTTGCGCCTGGGCCAAAATGTTCGCGAGCAGGTTGTCCATCGATTGCGGGTCGAGCACGCGCGGCAGCGTGAACAGCTTGTCGTACTGCGTCATGGTGGTTACGTGCAGCTCCTGGGGCAGCGTCGCGGGCGGCAGCGCGGCATCCTGCTCGGCGATCTTCGCGAGGTCGGCCCCATTTTCCGCGGTCAGGCCCGCCTTTCCGAATCCGTTCCGGGCCAGCACGCGGGTGATCTGCCGGACGCGGTCGGCGCGGTAGTTGAAGATGAGCACCGCGTCGCCGTCCCGGATGGCACCGCCCGGGTTGACGGTGAACGGCGGCACGAACTCGTCCGTAATGTCGTTCCCGTAGCACTCGCGGATGCGCGCGAGCGGGGCCGCGTAGGCGCTGTCGGACGCGCCCAGCATGGCGTCGAGCGCCAGCTTTTCGCGCTCCCAGCGCATATCGCGGTCCATGGCGTAGTAGCGCCCGGACACCGACGCCAGCTGCCCGATGCCGTACTCGGCCATACGGGCGAGCAGCCTTTCGATATACCCCAGGCCGGACGTGGGCAGGGTATCCCGGCCGTCGAGAAAGGCATGAACCGACACGCGCGAAAGCCCGGCGGCCTTGGCGGCGCGCAGCAGCGCGTACAGGTGCTCTTGGTGCGCGTGGACGCCGCCATCCGAAACAAGGCCCAGAAGGTGCAGCGTGCGCCCGTTCTCGCCCGCATGGGCAAACGCGGCTTGCACCGCCGGATTGTCGCCCAGCTTGCCCGATGCGACGAGCGTGTCGATGCGCGTGATGTCCATTTCGACCACGCGGCCCGCGCCGATGTTCAGGTGCCCGACCTCGGAGTTGCCCATCTGCCCGGCGGGCAAGCCCACCGCCTGCTCGGACGCGCGCAGGAGCGTGTGCGGAAACTCGCGCAGCAGCCGGTCATAGGCGGGCTTGCGGGCGAGCGCGATGGCGTTGTTCTGGGACTCAGAGCGGATACCCCATCCGTCAAGGATGGCGAGGACGAGCGGTTTCGGCAAAAGGGCAAGGGTAAAGGGTGGAGGGTGGAGGGTAAAGGGGTTGGTGGTTAGGGG
>CAXTUV010000039.1:0-12373 GCA_964247445.1 uncultured Acidobacteriaceae bacterium
GGCCGCACGTCGCTCGCGACGTGGTATTCAATCGTGCCGACCAGCACGGTCGCGCGCCCCGCCGCGCGCAGCATCGCGTCCAGCAGAAAGGTCGTGGTGGTCTTGCCATTCGTCCCTGTGACGCCGGTAAGGGCGAGCAGCTCCTCGGGATGGTTGTACAGGTTGGCGGACAGGGTCGCGAGCGCGCGGCGCCCGTGCGGAACCAGGATCAACGGCGTGCGCGGATGCTTCTCGGCCAGCTTGGGAAAAGCGTCAGCGGCATCGGTGACCACCGCGACCGCGCCGTTCTGTAGTGCGCCCGCAACAAAGCGGGCACCGCTTACAGACCCGCCGCGCATCGCGACAAAGAGCGCCCCCCGCCCCGCATCGCGCGAGTCGAATTCGATGCTTTTGACCTCAGCGGTTGCGGAACCTGCGCGCCGAGGGATTTCTAAACCGTAAAGAAGCTGTTCCAGACGCATCTGTTCTTTATGCTAGCCGCCGAGCACGACCACCACCGTGTGCGCCCCTGTTAGCGTTGCGGGTACTTGCCTCCCGGCCTTGCCGTCTATTGTGAAACTCCGTACCGCCTGCCCCGCCCCGCTCAGCGTGATCGTCAGCGTCGCTCCTCGGTAGCGCACTCCCGAAAGCGTGACCGGACCCCAGCCCTCCGGCAGCGTCGGGGCGAAACTCAGGCCTTCTTCGGAAAAGCGCATCCCGAACAGAGCCAGGTAGATCATGCGTAGGTAGCCTGTGGCCGACCAAGTTTGGTCCTGTTCGGAGGTCCACTCGTGGCCTACCTGCCAGCCGCCGTCGGGCTTGCCGGTGTCGCCGTTGTAGATCTCCCAAAACTTGCCGCCGCTTCCGTTCACCAAACCCGCGAGCGCGTCCACTTCGCGCGTGAATGCGGGAACGTCACCCTTTTCAGCGGCAGCTTGCGCCCAAAACGCTTCGATGGGCGGCCAAACAATGACGTTGTGCCGACCCGGGTGGTCCGGGCTGAATCGAGCGAATGCTGGGGTGGAATCCGGGATGCCATGCGGGGTGGTTTGCACGGTCTTCAGCACGGACGCGGTCTGGTCCGGGGTCGCGACGCCGAACAGCAGCGCGAACGCCTCGCCCGCGCTTTCCTGCGAGTCGTCGAGCCTTACACTCTCAGCGCCGTCCGGCCGCAGAAGGTAGCCGAACCGGCCCTTCTCCGGCAGCCAGAACTGCTTGCGGACGGACGCCGCGAGCGCGTCGGCTTGGGCGTCCGCGTCGCCCATAGGCTTCGCGAGTGCATGCGCCATTCGCGCCAGGTTACGGTAGGCGGCCACGTACAAGCAGTTGGTACTGAGCGCCATGATCTTTTCAGCGCCGGGGTAGGCCAGCACAAACGAGCCCCGGCTTTCGGCCGGATCCGCCGGCGGCGCGGGGTAGCCGGCGATGCCGTCGTTCAGAAACGACGGTCCTTGAAACAGCTCGAATTGTAAATTCCACTGCTGCTGCTTGCGGCGCGCCAGCGTGTCGGTTGCAGCCTCATAGGCGTCGGCGAGGAAAGCGCGATCGCCGGTGACGAGATAGTGATTCCACGCGGCGGTGACCCAGATCACCTGGTCCCACCACTGGTTGTCCTGCTGGACGATCAGCTTCCCGTCCGGCTCGCGCTTGAGCACGGCCAGCAGCGTATTGCGCGCGACGGCCGGCTCGAGCAGGCTCGCGGCGTTCCAGCTATTAACCGAAGCGTCGCGCGTCCAAGGCTGGTGGTAGCCGCCGCCGGCGCGAAGGAACGTTTCCGGACTGCTGCTGAGAAGCTCGGTTTGGTCATACCCGCCGGCCTCAGTGCTCTCGGGGATCGGGACGGTGTTGGTTTGGAGCAGGTTTATAAGGGCAGATTGGTACGGGGCGGCGAGGCGGGCTTGCGTGGCGGGGTTGGCGAATGTAAGCCGCGGGCCGGATTGCTGCCCGAAACAAACGCCGGCTCCGACGACCGCCCACATCGCATGCCCAACCCATCTCCGACCGTAGCCCATGCACACCCCTTTCTCAACCATAACCCGCGGCTGCTCAACTTTCAGCAAGGTGCTTCCACCAGCGCCCAGGCTCTTCCAGAATGCCGCGCGTGACCCGATAGTGGGCGGTATCTTGGAGGGCGACAACGGGCAGCGCCGAGTCGTCGAAATTGATGATCTGCGCTCCGGGATAGGTCATCAGCACAGGCGAGTGCGTCGCGATAAGGAACTGCGATCTCCCCTCCGCTACCATATCGTGCAGAAGGGAAAGCAACTCAACCTGCCGCTGGGGCGAACGCGCCGACTCCTGCTCGTCCAGCAGAAAAATGCCCTCTTGAAAACGGTTTTGCAGAATCGCCAGAAAGGCCTCGCCATGCGATTGCACATGGAGGGACCGGCCGCCATACCGTGAGTAAGGGTTGCCGCTGAAGGACGGGTCGGCCCGGCGCTCATCAAGCAGCGATGCGAAATAGGCCGCGAACTCCGCACGCAGAAAGAACCCGTCGGTCGGGCGTTGGAAGAACGATGCCCGTAACGCCTGCCGCAGGCTGCTTTCCTGTTCAGGGCCGTGGGTGGAGGCTTCCTCGTTCCGGCTGCCGCCTGAAACCGGCAAGCGGCAAAGCGCCGCAATCGCTTCCAGCAAGGTGGATTTGCCGCTGCCGTTTTCACCCGCGAAGAAGGTGACCGGCGCGGCGAATTGAAGGTGCAAGGTCGACACAAACGGGAGATTGAAGGGGTACTCAGACGTGGGCGGCAAGCGCTCAGCAAGCACCCGGATGCTTGCGAGATAGGGCGCGGGTTGTACTCCCGGCGGCATGGGCTTACCGCGCGAACCGCACCACGACCTCGGTCCCGGCAGGCACCTTGCGCCCGGCTTCGGGGGCTTGGGCGCGGGCTAGGCCGCTGCCGATCACCTCGACGCCCAGGCCTGCCTCGCCGGCCTTCTCGGTCGCGGCGCGCACGGTTGCGCCGACGAGGTCGGGCACGGTGACGTCGTGGCCGGAAGCGAGCCGGACGCTGCCCGGGGAAAGCGGGGGCGCTTCCGGCAGGGTGCCAGCCGATATGGACGGTGCCGGTGACGGAGCCTCAGGCGTTGGCGCAGTCACAGCCGTGCCGCTCGCCGCGAGCTTGGGCGCGGGACGAAGTGGATGAGAGCCGGCATCGCTGCGGGAAGCCTCAGCGCTTTCCGGTCCGTCCGGGGACGCTCCTTCCAGCGGCTTGCGCAGCGGATCATCCGCGGGCAGGTCGTTCACCTCGGCGAAAAGCGCTTGCAAATCGCCATTTTGTTCCGGAGAACCCTCTTCCGGCGCGTTCGCGGCTTCCTTCGCGAGCTCGGGCGCGGACTTGAGCGGTTCATCATGCGGGATGCCCAGGTACTCAAGCACCTGTTGGGCGAGTTCCTGGAAAACCGGGGCGCTGGCTTGCGCGCCGTGGTGGCCGCCCTCGGTAGGTGAGTCCATCACGACGGCGACGGTCACAGCCGGATCGTTGACGGGCGCGAACCCCACGAACGAGGCCACGTACTTGGTTTTCGAGTACGTGTGGGTACGCACGTCGATTTTTTGCGCGGTCCCGGTTTTGCCGCCCGCGGAGTAGCCGTTCAGGTTCGCTTTGCCCTTGGCCGTCCCGTTGACAACGACGTTTTCCATCAGCTTGCGCATCTGCGCGGCGGTCAGGGTGGCGATCACGCGATGCGCCCCGGCAGGCAGCGCAGCCGGCAAGTCCGCGCTTGCATCCGGGTGGAACGGTACCGGCTGTAGACCGGGGTTCCCGCGCACTTTGTCGGTCGCTTGCAGCACGATATGCGGCGGCAGGTACGTCCCGCCGTTGGCGATGGTGGACGCCATGGTGACGAGTTGAATGGGCGTGACCGCCACCTCCTGCCCCATTGGGATGGAGCCGATAGTAGTGGGCTGCCAGCGCTCCGGCGGCTTGAGCAGGCCGCGCGTTTCGCCCGGCAGCTCCAAGCCCGAACGCTGCCCGAAGCCGAAGCCGCGCACGTAGGAGTAATAGGTTTCCTTGCCGACGCGCTGCGCCAGCTTAATCGCCGCCACATCGCTCGACTCGGCAAGCGCCTGCTCCACGGTGAGGACGCCGTTGTAGTGATCGTCGTGCACGATGCGTCCGGCGACGTTGATTTTGCCGCCCTCGCAGTCGATCTTGTCCCCTGGCTTGGCAACGTGCCTGTCAAGCGCGGCGGAGTAGGCGACGAGCTTGAACGTCGAGCCCGGCTCGTACACATCGCTGATTGCATGGTCGCGCAGCTGCTCTGGCGAGGCGTGCCTTACCTCATTGGGATTGAATGTGGGCCGCATGGCAAGCGCCAGAATTTGCCCTGTGCGCGGGTCCTGCACCACCACCGTTCCGTTCAGGGGCTTCACACGCTCCATCGCGTGATCCAGAGCGCGCTCGGCCATGAACTGGATGTTCGCGTCGAGGGTGAGCACCATGTTCTCGCCCGGCGCGGGGTCGCGCTCGCTCGAAGCCAGCACATGCCGGCGGGCGTCGAGCGCGGTCAGCATGCGGCCGGGCTCGCCATGGAGGTCATGGTCGTAGCGCTGCTCCACCCCGCCCAGGCCGTTGTCGTCGACGCCGACATACCCCAACACCTGCGCGGCGATGTCGTTTTCGGGGTAGAAGCGCTTGAACTCCTTCTGGAAGTACACGCCCTTGAGCTTCAGCGCCCGGACTTGCTCGATCGCCGACGCGTTCTGCTTGCGCGCGATCCAGGTAAAGTAGCGCGAGTCGTTGATGCGCTTTTCGATCTCGTCCGCCGAGGTAAACGCGTCGGCTCGGTCGGTGTGGAGCACCTTGGCTAAGGCAGCTGCGACTTCCGGCCGCTTTTCAAGCGGGATTTCCCCCGGCACGGCGAAGATCGAATCGACCGAAACCGTCATCGCTAGCTCATGAAGATTGCGGTCGTACAAAATGCCCCGCCGCGGCGCGACCTGGAAGGTGCGCTGCTGCTGCGTCGCGGCCCGGGCAACCCACTCCTGCTTTTCAAACACCTGCAGCCACACCAGCCGACTTAGGATGAGCCCCGCCCAAGCGACAAAGATCGCGACCACGAGAAACACCCGCGCCCGCCGCATGGGGGTGCGGATATTGGAGGCCTGGCCGGGAGAGCGGGTGAAGGAGAAGCGCTTCATAAAGGTCGAATCACCGCCCTTGCCTTACCGTAAATTTCGAATGTAAAGTCGGCCGTCGCTCGTTTCAGGCGGGAGGTTTATCGGCGCACTCAAAGCTGTATGTGACGACAAAGGCTGGGCGTCTCTCGCCAGCTCCTTTAGCTTATCCATGACGGCATGCGCGTCTGCTCTGTAGTACCCCAAGCGAGTCTGGAACTCGCTGTCCTCGAACTCTGCATTGCACAGCTCTGAAGCCCGCAAGAGCAATGCTGCGCTCTCAGGCGAAAGTTGGTAAGAGGAATCAGCCGCGTCCAGCTCGCGCATAAGCGCGTAGAGGATGTCATAACTTACATGAAACTGCTGTTCTATATCGACGCCAAATCCGTGCAGCACTTCATTCAGCGTATTGTGAAGGTAGTCGGCGTACCGACCGCTGATTAATAACTCCGTTGCAGGTCTCATCGTGTCACCTCAGGTCGTACAAATACTTCCTTCCTGGTCCGGGACGACAAGCTGTACCGAAGTCCTCTGCACGAGGATTGACCACTACGATTATCCCGTATGGGTTGCTCCAGCACACAAACCGGTCATCTTTAAGCTCAATCCGTTCTGACGGTTGCACGATTGTTTCGAAGATCATCCGCTCAAAATCTATTTGGCTTGCACCAGGGAACTCATGAGAATGCTTCCGCCAAGCGTGCCCATATGCTATGCCGCGAGCGTAAACTCTCGCCTGCTCGTCACCGGCTCCTTCGGTCTCAGTCATGATGAAACCGGCTCCGTATGTCGCGAGCATAGCCGGAAGTGTTTGAACCGCAAACAGTACTTCCGTGCTCGGGCCTTACCGCGCCGGGTGCAGCGTGGCCACTGTCGGTGCCCCGCCTTCCACCGCCGTCACATCCGGGCGGACCACCTGCCCCGGGGCGGGCGCGGCGAGGCCGAGCTCCCGAGCCATCTTGTCGATGCGCGCGGGGTCGCTCAACTGGGCCTCGCTCAGGCGCAGCTCGCGGTTGCTTTCCTCAAGCTGCCGGAGCTGCTGCTTTTGAGCTTCGACGTGATAGCCCACTTGGATCAACAGGTAGTGCTGCCAGCCGTAGAACATCACCACGGCGAACAGCATCGTCATCGCGCCCGCGAAGGAGCGCATCTCGCGCCGGCGAGCCGGGCACTGCACTTTCACTAAGCGTGAGTTGTCGATGCGGCGCGCGAAAAAGACTTCGGGGGTGGGGCCGCGGCGGGCGCGCTCCTCGCGCATCCACCGGGAGCTGTGCCTGTTTGTTTCCACGGCCGGCGCCGCTGCGCCTTCCCGTGCGATCCCGAAAATCTCCGCCAACGCCTGCGTCGCCATGCTTCGTCCTTCAATTCTGCTTTCCCCTTCACTGCGATCGGGCCGGATCGCTGGGTGTGGAAGGGGGTCGTACGTGGAGGTCCTACGCGGGGTTTACTTTCGCCTTGGTGGTGCGGCAGGACAACCCGGCCCGATCTTGTCAGCGCCCCTTGCTTTTTGGGGGCGCTTTTAACTTTTCGGCGGCCCGCAGCTTCGCGCTTCTGCTGCGGGGGTTGCGCCGTATCTCTTCATCGCCCGCCGTCACCGGCTTGCGGGTCAGCACTTCGTAATACCCGGCGTCCCTTCCCTCACGAAGGGCGTCTTTGGCCGGGCGGTCTTCGAGCGAATGGAACGAGATCACCACTAAACGGCCCCCCGGCTTCAGCAGGGCGGGCGCGCTCCCAAGCAGCGCCCGGATCTCGTCCAGTTCGCGGTTCACGTGAATTCGGAGGGCTTGAAAGGTTTTGGTCGCCGGATGGATTCCCGGGTTCATCGATGGGGCCGAGCGCTTTACCACGGCAGCCAACTGCGCTGTCGTATGCAAAGGCCGGGCCCGCACGATGGCTCTGGCGATTCTCCGCGACCTCCTTTCCTCTCCGAGTTCGTAAATGAGGTTGGCGAGATCTTCCTCGTCCGCCTCATTTACCACTTGTGCGGCGGTGGGCCCCTCGCCCAGCGGGTTCATCCGCATGTCAAGGGGGCCCTCCGCCTGAAAACTGAATCCACGGTGCGCCTGGTCCAGGTGCATGGAGCTGACGCCGAAGTCGGCCAGAATGCCATCCAAACCGCCCGGCACCACAAACTCCGCCGCCCGGCTGAACTCGGCGTGGTGAAGCTCCACCCGGTCGCCGAACTCGGCCAGCCGTGCGCGCGCAAGTTCCAGCGCTTCCGAGTCCCGGTCCAGCCCAATCAGCCTGCCCCCCGGCCCGAGCCGTTCAGCAATCGCGCCGGCGTGACCGCCAAAACCGAGGGTGCAGTCCAGGTACACCCCTTCGGGGCGCACCGCGAGATATTGCAAACATTCGTCTAAAAGAACTGGCGTGTGCCGCGCTTCGGCCGCCCGCCCGGGCTTGAAGCCCTCCACCTACAACCCAAACTCCGCCAATGCCTGCTGATCGGTTTCCGTCAGAGGGTTGGCATCCATGTTTTGCCGGAACAGCTCGTGGTTGGCAACTTCGAGGTAGCGCTGCATTCCAAACACCACCACATCGCCTGCCAGCTTGGCCTCGCCCCGCAAGATCTGCGGCAGCAATACCCTTCCCTGCTCGTCCATCTTCGCCATCTGGCCGTAGTAGTTCAGCCGATCCAGCAGCTTTTTCTTCGCCGGGTTGAAGCTGGGGATCGCCGCCAGCTTGTCTTCGAACTTTTCCCACTCTTTCAAGGGGTGGATCTCGGCACCCTTGCCGTCCTTGCTCGTGATGTAGAACTGCCCTCCATGCTGCTCGTCAATCAGGTTCTTGAACTCCGCCGGCAACTTCAGCCGCCCTTTTTCGTCGACCCGGGCTGGATGATTGCCGCGAAACATTTGCTCTCGCCTTCGTAGAAGCAGCTTGCGGAGCTTTAGTTCTCTCTCACTCCACTTTCTACCACTTCAGACCACAGACTATCCAAGACGGCTCCCCTTGCAAATGGCTTTCGCAAGAGAATTTTCAGTGTTTGGTTACTAAAGTTGGAAAGCGGTGGAAGGTCTGTGCAAATCAATGGCGAAATAGAAATCCGATTCTTCTTGGGTGATTCAGTACGGACAGTCAGGAATGCAAGGAGCCCGCGGCAGTATGCTCCCGGGTGCGCCTCTGTAGATTTTGCGCCAAGTAAAACACGATCAGGATGTTGAGAAGGGTAAGAACAGCTTTCGGCCAAGTCGCCTTCCGCAGAATTTCAAAAAACTCCCACGGCAAAAATGATGCCGTCACGATTAAAGTCAGGTACTCAGCCCACGCCTTGCCGAGGATCAAGCCGGTTCCCTCGACCACGTCCAAAAGGGCGTCCAGGAAGATCAGCAAGGAAATCTGGCGCAGCCGGTGCGGGGTGATGTCGGAAACTTTACCGAGCAGGAAGTTGACGAAACGACTTTCCGGGTCGAAGCGCAAGTCGACGACCCAGTGTGTGACGACATCCACCAAATCGCGGTGAACGAGGTGCAGCGCGCCGAAGCCGAGCGCCGTGAAGAAGACAGCCTTAATCAGCTTGCCCGCGCCGATCAGCACCAGCCAGCGTGTGCTGTTTGGGGCAATTTGGGCTGAAGCCTCGGTAAGTTGCATGGATACAAGGATGCGCCGCAGGCTGGAAACGTACGTGCGCGCTCTGAGGCGCGCCCGTATCCTGAACCGTGGACACGTGAACGGGAAAGGGAGCCCGGAAAACAAATGCGCATAAGCCGTTCGATTAAGGCGTCTGTGTGGTTGGTTGTACTTTTGCTCGCGGGTTGCGCGGGCATGCGGCAGCAGAAAAAGCTGCCCATTGTGGGTGGGGCGGCGATGTATCCGCAAAAAAACGTGATTGAAAACCTCGAGAATTCTAAGGACCACACCACCCTTGTCGCGGCACTCAAGACCGCCGGGCTCACGGACGGACTGGAAGGGCAAGGACCCTTCACAGTGTTCGCGCCAAGCAACGACGCCTTCGACAAGCTGCCGCCGGGGCGTTTGGACACACTGCTCATGCCCGAGCACGCAGCCGAGTTGAAAGCGCTGCTCAGTTATCACGTCGTGCCGGGGGCGCTGACGGCCAAGATCCTGAAACAGATCATCCGCTAAGGACAGGGCTAAGGAGAGCTGAAGAGGGGGGAGGGGGGTGTTGACCATCGCAGTGCAGGGCGGGAACTTTGTCGTGCTCGACGGCAAGGGCACGACAGCCCTAACCTCCGCGGCAAGCGTTCCGCAATTCAATGGGGTGCTTTACCCGGTCGATGCTGTGTTGCTCCCCAAGTAGCAGCACAGCTTTGATATTCGCGATCGCGTACTTTTGACGCGATCGTGAATCTCGATCGCAGAACCGGCAACCGGCTCCGGCGCAGCGTTGGAGGGCTCTGCACCACATAGGCACGATGGTTCGGCGCAGGCCGCGACGGGGGTGCCTTTGGGTGTTGGCGAGCTTGATTCCCCTACCATGCTCAGACCTACCGGGCGGCGGCGAGGACACGCGGTCCACGTTTAGGCAGGGCACGAAGGATGGGTTCAAGACGGCCCAGCGCAGCCTCCACGGTGAGCCCGTAGCGGGCGCGCAACTCCTCAGGCTTGCCGTGCTCGATGAAGCTGTCCGGCCAACCTATGCGGATCATGGGGGTACGGACGCCGGCGGCTTCGAGCTCTTCCAACACGGCGGAGCCGAAGCCGCCGGCGAGAACATGATCCTCAAAAGTGACGAGGGCCGCGGTCCTACGGGCATAGCCGAGGATGCACTCGCGGTCGAGCGGTTTGACGAAACGGGGATTGATGACGGCGGCTGAAAAGCCTTGCCGTCCGAGCTCGGCCGCAAGTTCTTGCGCCATGGGCAGCAGGGCACCCAAGCCCAGGATCGCAATCTCGGCGCCGTCCTGAACGACGCGGGCTTTGCCGATGGGCAGCGGCTGCGGTTGCGGCTTAAGTGCAGTGCCCGGGACCGCGCCGCGCGGGTAGCGGATGGCGCTCGGGCCGGGATGGAGGCGCGCGGTTTCGAGCATATCGGCGAGCTCATCCTCGTTCGCCGGGACCATGTGGACGAGGTTCGGAATAGGCCGGAGATAGCTGATGTCGAACAAGCCGTGGTGCGTCGCGCCGTCGTCGCCGCTCAGGCTGCCGCGGTCCATGCAAAACACCACGGGCAGATTCTGGAGGCAAACGTCGTGGACGATGGGATCGAAGGCGCGCTGAAGAAAGGTCGAGTAGATGGCGCAGAATGGCTTGAACCCGCGCGTGGCCAGGCCGGCCGCGAAGATGACCGCGTGCTCTTCCGCAATGCCGACGTCGAAATAACGCGACGGGTGGTGCGGGCGGAACAGGTCGAGCGCCGTGCCGTTGGGCATGGCGGCGGTGATGGCGACAACTTTCTCATCGCGGTCCGCGAGCTTGACCAGGGTATTGGCGAAAACCTCGGAATAGGTTTGCGCGCCGGGGATGTGAGTGGGGCCAGTTTCCGGGTCGTAGGGGCCCAAGCCGTGAAACTTCTTCTGCCCGGCCAGCGCGGGGCCGAAACCGCGGCCCTTTTGCGTGATGACGTGGAGCAGCACGGGCCGGTCCTGCTGCTTGAGAAACTCGAGCGTTTCAATCAGCAGGCCGATGTCGTGGCCATCGAGCGGCCCATAGTAGGTAAGGCCGAACTCCTCGAAGAAGCTGGACGGGAAGAGCACGCCCTTGGCGGCTTCTTCCGCCCGGCGCACGATGTTCTTGGCATTGCGACCGCCGACTTTTTCAACCAATCGCTGCGCGCCCTCATGCAGCGAAGTGATCTGTCGGTTGGTGACGATCTTATGCAGGTACTTGGCGATGGCGCCGACATTGCGGTCGATCGACCACTCGTTATCGTTGAGAACCACAATCAGGCGCTTGGTCTGATCGGCGATGTTGTTGAGCGCCTCAAAGGTGATGCCGTTGGTGAAAGCAGCGTCGCCGGCGAGGGCGACGATATGCTCCTTGCCGCCGGCCAAGTCGCGCGCGACTGCCATGCCGAGCGCGGCCGAAAGCGCTGTACCGGCGTGGCCCGCGCCATACGCATCATGCTCGGATTCGCTGCGGAGCATGAAGCCGTTCAATCCTCCAGGGCTGCGAATTGTATCGAAGCGCGGCTCCCGGCCGGTCAGCAGCTTGTGAATATAGGCCTGGTGCGAAACATCAAAGACAAACTTATCTTGGGGCGTTTCAAACGCATAGTGGAGCGCAAGGGTAAGCTCAACCACCCCGAGGTTGGGCCCGAGGTGGCCGCCGGTTTTCGAAAGCGAAACGATGAGGCGCTCGCGAATTTCCTGCGCGAGCGCCTGCAGCTCAGGGACGGAAAGCGATTTGATGTCGGCGGGTGATTGGATTGTGCCGAGTCTGAGCGTCGGATTGGAGGTCGG
Source organism: uncultured Acidobacteriaceae bacterium (assembly GCA_964247445.1). Taxonomy (GTDB): domain Bacteria; phylum Acidobacteriota; class Terriglobia; order Terriglobales; family Acidobacteriaceae; genus EB88. The sequence continues at coordinate 11,458 of CAXTUV010000039.1, forward strand.
ATTGGAGGTCATGGGCTGCTCCTGCTCCGCTCCTCGTCCGCTGCTTGGCGGGCGAGGACGGCCTTTCCCCTGACTCACAAGCATATCAACCCGAATGGCTCAGCCCTCGGTGCCGAGCGCGACGATGAAGTACTGCGCGGGGTCCGGGCCAGGATTGCGCAGGTGGTGCAGCGCCATGGATTGCCAAAAACCGGCTGAGCCTGGGGTGAGCGTTGAGGTCGCGCCGTCGATGGTGACCTCAACCGTGCCGCTCCCCAAAAGCAGCAGATCCTCGTGCTTGTGGCGGTGAGGCGGATGCGGTTCCGCGCCCGCGTTCAGGGTGGTCTCGTGTACTTCCATGTGCCCGCCGTCGGCGAGCCTGCCATCGGCGATGGGCCGGATGGTAGTGGCGGTGCCTGGGTGCACAGGCAGGTCGGCGAAGTTCTTCGTAAAGGAGTGCAGCGGCTCCGACCCCGCAGAATTCGCGCGTGCGAGCAAGGCAAGCGCGGGCAAGGCGCTCGCGCAAAAGGCTCTGCGTGAAGCGCTCATGCTTCCGGCTTGCCGTTCTTCCCGCTTTCTAGACGGGTGATCCGGCCATGGTGGTCGTAGATGATGTTGTCGAGGACGCTCATATCGCCGCGAAGATCGGCGCGTAAGCCGTCCACCTTGGAATCGAGCTTGGAGGCAAAGCGGTTGCCGAGATTATCGATCTTGCCGCTCATTTCATTGCGGGCCAAGTCGATCTTGCTGCTCATCTCGTTCCGGAGCGCGTCTATTTTCGCGTCCGAGCGCAGGACCGAGATGATGATGGCCGTCGTCGGCAGGATGGATGGCACGATGATGGTTCCGACAGTCGCGATGATCTCCGGCGGTGTCATGACTTGATTGTATGCGCCAAACGCAAGGCGGCAAGAGTACCTCCGTACTCTGAACTAGG
>CAXTUV010000040.1:0-12324 GCA_964247445.1 uncultured Acidobacteriaceae bacterium
CAGGAAGGAGTTGCGGACGGCGATGGAGGGAGCCGGGGCGCACGAGATGCCGTTCCGCTTTGACTTCGAAGGCTCGGTGGTGCTGCTCAGGAATTAGCGTTTCGCCAGGCGGTCAGCTATCCTGCGGCTCTCCGGGAATGAGGCCTTTGGGATGAGCATGAATCGCCGCGGTTTTCTGCATCGCTCGCTTGCTGCTGCGGGCGCGCTTGCTGTGTCGGGCTGCAAAGCCCCGAAGGTTTCCTTTGGGGAACGGCAACCGCCGCCTACCAAGTGGAAGGCGCGTGGAATGAGGACGGCAAGGGCGAGTCCATCTGGGACCGCTTCGCGCACACGCAGGGCAAGATTCGAGGCGGCGCGACGGCGGACACGGCCTGTGACTACTACCACCGCTGGCGTGATGACATTGCGATTCTTAAGCAGCTCAACGTCAAAAGCTATCGTTTCTCCGTCGCTTGGTCGCGCATTCAGCCGAGCGGGACGGGTGCTCCGAACCAGAAAGGGCTGGACCATTACGCGCGGTTGGTCGATGCGCTGCACGAAGCGGGTATCCGGCCGTTCTGCACCGTGTACCACTGGGATCTGCCGCAGGCGCTCGAAGACCGGGGCGGCTGGCCCAATCGCGACTTGGCCGGGTACTTTGCCGACTATGCCGGCATTTTGGGCAAGCATCTGGGCGATCGTATTACTGTGTGGGCACCGTTCAACATGCCTTGGACGTTCGCCTACCTAGGCTATGGCGCGGGTGCGTTTCCGCCAGGGAAGGCGGATCCGAAGCTGTTTCTGCGGGCCGCGCATACGATCGCTCTCGCGCAGTCGCAAGCGCAGCGGGCGCTGAAGGCGGCTTCGCCCCAAGCCACGGTGGGCAGCGCTTATGGCATGGCCCCGGCCTACCCGAAAACCGACAGCGAGGCGGACCGGGCGGCAACCGCGCGCTATCACGCGATGAACAACGTCTTCTTTCTTCAAGCCGCGATGCACGGCGACTATCCCAAAGCCTTCCTGGGCGAAACGCCGTATGCGGCGATGGGTTTCCGCCCGGGCGATGAAGCGGTCCTCAAAGCGCCGCTCGACTGGGTCGGTTTTCACTACTACACGCGGCGGGTTGTTGCAGCGGCGCAGGGCGCGGGCGGCGGGGCGCAGCTAGGGACGGAAACGGAGCTGGACGGCGGCAGCCGCGACACATACACCGGCTTCCATGCGGAGATGCCGACCGAAGGCCCGCTCACCGATGCCGGTTTGGAGGTGTATCCGCGCGGTATCTAAGACCTGGTCATGCAAGTTTCGCGCGAGTACGGCTTTCCGCCGATCGAGAACACCGAAAGCGGGTGCAGCTACCTGGACGCGCCCTACGCGGGCGAGGGCGGGCGCGTGCCGGATGCGCGGCGGATCGCATTCTTTCGCGCCTACTTGGCCGAGCTATATCGGGCCATCCGCGACGGCGCGAAAGTGCGGTCGTATCATGCCTGGACGCTGCTCGACAACTTCGAGTGGGCTGACGGCTACAGCCAGCGGTACGGGCTGACCTACGTTGACTTCCGCGACCAACGCCGGACAGTGAAGGATTCCGGGCTGTGGTACGGGCGCGTGGCGGCGGCGAACCGGCTCGACGTGTAGCGCGCCTCGGCATGTTGCACGCTGCGGCGTGTAGCCTGGGAGTTATGGATCTGGTGATCAATGGGCAGGCGCGGACTGTTCCTTTAAGCGCGCAGCCGACCGTGGCGGAGCTGGTGCGGGCGCTCGGGATGCAGGCGGATCGGGTCGCGCTCGAGCGGAACGGGGAGATCGTGGCGCGGGGGACGTGGGAGACGGCGGCGGTCGCGGATGCGGACAGATTCGAGATCGTGCATTTTGTAGGGGGCGGTATCACCGGCATCGCTTGAACGTGCGACAGGTATCTTTCAGTGAGGCCGCTAATCTGTTACTTCATAAGCAAGAAACGGTGTGGAGATTTTCTGAATTACATCACGGCTTTCATCATCAGGGCTGTTTCCTCGAACTTCAGTAAATCGAATTCGAATCTTGATGTCATGACATTTCTTGAAGACATATACATCCTCGTCGCGGAATGAAAGTCCGCCATCCTCCGTGAAAGCCCTTTCTACATCGAGACGCGTCATTCCGGCTTGGAGTTGACCGACAGCTTGTATCGCATCACTGACGATTGAACAGCAATCGGCTTGCGCTACTGCTTGAGCGGGCGCAAAGCACCCGAAAAGCATCGGCGCACTAATAAGAAGCCCTGTGCTGAAAATACGGCGCATCACTGTAACCTCATCTCACCGCTTAGGATTATGGATGAGCCAAGGTCCAGCTGCAATCCATGCACCGCAAGCGGGTAAGGCGATGACAAGTGTTGCGGGCGAAATTTCGTCGTCGGACCGGTGTACCGGCACAGTCAACGGCAGCTAAAGAAGTCCTACCGCCCCCACACCAGCAGCCCGAACAGCAACACCCAAAACGCTCCCATGGTGTGCCAGAACCAGGCTGCGCAGTCGGCGAGGACTTGGCGCTGCTCGATGCGGCGGAGCCGGTACAGCCCCCAGCAGGCCGCGCCCAGGAGCAGCAGCCCGAGCACGATATGGGCTGAATGGGTGCCGGTAAGGACGAAAAAGAAAGTGGAGTCGGGGCTGGAAGCGAAGCGGATGCCTTCCGAGCCGATCTCGCGCCAGGCTAGGCCGACCCCGCCCAGGTAGGCGCCGCCGAGCGCGGCCGCGGCGGCAAACCAAGGCCAGGCGCGGCGCGCCATGGGGCGACCCAAGCCGAGCCACTCCTCAATTACGTCCATCTCATGGAACAGCTGGCGGCGGCCATACTCAAGCGCGGCAGAGGACAGGATGAGGCAGCCGGTGGCGCACCACAGCGCCGTGGGTATGACCACCGGGCGCAACTCGGGGATGAACGTGTCCGCGGCGTCGTAACGTCCGCCGGCGTGCCGGACGAAAAACGCGCTGATGAGCGAGAGAAAGAAGATGAGGTCGCCCGCGAGCACAAAGGAGAGCGCCAAGCGAATGCGCCCCAGAAGCTCGCGCGGGCCTCGGCCGCGGTAACCGTCGCCCGAGTCGCCGTCTCCGCCCCCGCCCGTGGGGCGGTTCTGGCCCGGCGGGCGGCCGCCGAAGCCCGGGTCGCGGCCATGATCGCGCTCAAACCCCTGCCGGTCGATGTCGCGCGAGGGATCACGGACGGGCGGCTCGGGGCGGGTGTGCCGGGGAGTGGACGTGGCTGGCATGGGCAGGCTCCCTTGTGAAACAGCTTACTCGCAAACAGCGACGGCTGAGAAACACGATTTCGGTTCGGTTTGAGGTCGTGCTTCCGGCTAGGCGGACTCAGCCTTGTGGGCGCGCACTTTGCTTAGGAAGTGAGCGTGGATCCGAACGTCTGAGGACAGTTCGGGGTGAAAAGTGGCGGCCAGGATCGTGCGCTCTTCCACCAGCGTCGGCGCTCCGTCGCGGGCAGCCAAAATTTGGACGGCAGAGCCTAAACGGCTGAAGCGCGGAGCGCGAATGAAAATCATCTCAAGCGGCGGGCCGCCGAGCGCGGTCCCGGCATGAAGGATCGCGGAATCGTTTTGCCGCCCGTAGGCATTTCGCTCGATGGTTGCGTCGAGAACTCCGAGCGAGGCTTGTGCGGGATGGAGGACCTCTTTCGAGAGAAGAATCGCACCGGCACAGGTGCCGAAGGTCGGCTTGGCCCCGGTAAACGCCCGGAGCGCCGGAAGAAAGCCGTCGCGGTCGAGGAAGCGAAGGATCGTGGTGGACTCGCCGCCGGGCAGGATAAGGCCGTCCAGCGTATCGAGCTGCTCGGGCTTACGGACGAGCGCGGGCGTGAGCGGCGTTTGAGAAATCTCGGCCGCTCGGACGAGCGCGGCAGCGTGAGCGGTGTAATCGCCTTGCACGGCAAGAATGCCGATGCGAAGGGGGATTGGCTCGAAAAGACTACTCACCTTTTCATGGTACGGGAGAGGCTGTTACAGCGGGACGGCGCGGCTTTGAATGGGTTGTGCATCGGTGAAGCGGGGGATGTCGGCCATCACGCGCTCGGCTTCCGGCGAACTGAATGAGGCCTTGACAGCCGCCTCGTCGCGAAAACCGCAGATGCAGACCGCGATGGTGCCCGCGCCGTCGCCTTCCGGGTAAAACACGGCAAGGCTTTCGAGTCCGTAGCGGCCCCAGGAAGCCTGCACAAGCGGCAGGTGCTCACGGTTGTAGTATTCGCGGTCAAAGCGCGTGCCGGGCTCCCCGGGGTAAGTGACATACACAATCGTCATGGCCGCGAGCCTTTACGGGTATGGGCTTGAAGCCAATCGTGGACGAGCGAGAAGATCTGGTCCGAGTTTTTCTCGTAAAGCAGGCCGTGGCCGTTGCCGAGAATGCCGAGTGAGGGCAGATCGATCCGCTCGACCGCGGCACCGGCGTGCTTGAGGAAGCTGAAGATAGCTGGGCCGAAGGTGGCGAAGATCGAGGTTTCGCCGGTTACCAGCGCCACAGGGAGGCCGTCCAGAGCGGGAATCCGCAGCGTGGCCGGGTCAGCCGCTTGTACTTCGGCAGGCGTCGCCCGCGGCGGGTCAAAGGTCACCGGAGCGGCGGTTAATCCCCAATCCAGTTTGCCGATCTGGGGAGTGACGGCAAACGGCGGGCCCATGGGTTCAATCGTGACAATGGCTTTGACGAGTGCGGGGCGGCGGTCGGCGAGCAGCCAGCCGTCCGGACCGGAGGCGGAGTGCGTAATCACGATTGCGGGACCGATCCGGTCCAGAAGACGAGCAAGCCGGTCGGCGTCCATCTCCTCCGAGGCTGGAAGGTCGGCCGGTATGGGACCGTAAGGTGCCAGAAATGCATCCCAGGCTGCTCGGTTCTCGGCATCGAAGGGCCACTGTGTTTGCCGCTCGGGCGCGGAAAAGTACACCGCGCGCGCCCGCTCGTATGAGAACGGCGGGCTTGTGGGGCCGATCACATCCGGGTGGTAAGGCGAGCGTCCGTGGCCGGGACGGTCCACCAGCAGCACCGGATAGCCGGCTTCAAGAAAGCGCTGTGCCCACCCCGGGCGGCCGTCGGGGGTGGGCAGCCATTCCGTCCCTTGCAGGGTACCGCCGTGCACCAGCACGACCGGGTAGGGCTGGGTGACTTGTTCCGGAGCTTCCCAATCCACGAACAGGGGACCGCGCTGGTATGTGTTCCCGTCCGCGCCGACGCGCTCGCCGGGAATCCAAAAGTGACCCCGGCGCGATGTGCGTAACGGTGCATCGTGCCAAAAGGGAGCAGCCTGCGCTTCTTGTTCCAAAGGTGCGTGATCCAAGGCAGCCATGCTTTCTCCTTTTATGCGGCGGATGGATGCAGGCCCGCGCGGCGGTGAACGGCTTCGGCGAGCGCGGACCAGTCTTTCGCACCCAATCCCTGGTCCACCGCCTTCATCAGGTTTTCGCGTACAACCTCCGCGGCGGGCAGGCTGGCCTTCTTCGCATGCGCGGCGTCCAAGGCCAGGTTTACGTCCTTGAGGCCGAGCGTGAGTTTGAAGCCCGGCTCGAACGTGCCGTTAGCGATGTTGCCGCCGTAGCGCTGGTAGCTGGGGCTCGCGAACATGGTATTTGTGACGATGTTGAGGAAGTCGCCCGCCTTCAGGCCGTAGCTTTCAGTCAGCGCGGTCGCTTCGCCCATCGCTTCAATCGCGAGCGTAATCATCATGTTGCCGGCGAGCTTAGCCACATTTGCGTGCTTCGGGTCCTCGCCGAGAGGCCAGGTTTTGCGGCCTAGGGCATCGAAGATCGGCTGCACCGTCGCGATGGCGTCCGCGTCGCCGGCCGCCAGTATATTCAGCTCGCCCTTAGCCGCAACCGCCGGCACGCCGAACACCGGGGCGGCCACATAGCCGATGCCCGCCTCGCGGTGCAGGTCCGCCAGCTCGCCTGAAAGCGCGGGGGAGATGGTCGCCATCATGATGTGAACCGAACCTTTGCGTGCGGAGCGGAGCGCGCCGGAGTCGATCAGAACGCTGCGCACGGCGGGGTCGTCGGCGAGCATGGTAACGACCGCTTCACTTTCAAAAGCCTCGGACGGCGATGTGAGTGCCGTAACTCCCTCAATCGCCTTCACGGACTCCGGAGTGCGATTCCATACCCGGACCTGATGCCCGGCTTTCACAAGGTTGGGCACCATGGCGGTACCCATACTGCCCAGGCCGATAAAGCCGATATTCATCCGACTTCTCCTAAATTCCAGGAGGTGGGATGCCGGCTCAGGCATTTAAGGCAACATACCGCAGAAGCCGCGAACCCAAGGCGCGGCTTCGGGGTTTTGAGATTTACACGCCCCGCGTTTGGAGCAGCGCCGAGGTTTCGAGCGCGGCCACCGCCAAGCCCTTCATCGAGCCGGTGCACTCAGCGGCGCACTCCAGGAGAATCGCCGGGTCGTCGAAGTGGGTGGTGGCGCGCACGATGGCGCGGGCGCGGCGCTCGGCCTCCTCGGGCGGGGCAAAGGTGTAGGAGTCGCTCATGAAAATGCCTGAGCCGACGAACACCGCTTCCGCGCCGAGCTGCCGGACAAGCGCGGCGTCGGCTGGGGTGGCGATGCCGCCCGCGGAGAAATTCGGGACGGGCAGCTTGCCCGCTTCAGCGACAAGCCGCACCAGCTCAAACGGCGCGCGGAGGTCGCGGGCGGCTACGTACAGCTCATCCTCGGCCATCCCTTTCAGGCGCCGAATGCCCTGCATGATCTCGCGCATGTGCTTCACAGCATGCACGACGTCCCCTGTGCCTGCTTCCCCTTTCGTCCGGATCATCGCCGCGCCCTCGGTAATGCGGCGCAGCGCCTCGCCCAGATCGCGCGCGCCGCAAACAAAGGGCGTCGTGAAGCGGTGCTTATCGATGTGGTGTACCTCATCCGCCGGGGTCAGCACTTCGGACTCATCGATGAAGTCGACCCCAAGCGCCTGGAGCGCCTGCGCCTCGGCGATGTGCCCGATGCGGGCTTTCGCCATCACGGGAACCGAGGAGGCGGACATGATTTCACGGATGACGGCGATGGAGGCCATGCGAGCCACGCCGCCCTCGGCGCGAATCTGCGCGGGTACGCGCTCCAAGGCCATCACGGCGGACGCGCCCGAGCGTTCGGCGATCTCGGCTTGGCGCGCGTCGGTCACGTCCATGATGACGCCGCCCTTGAGCATTTCCGCTAGCCCTACCTTGAGCCGAAGCCCGGAAGGCGTGCTGCCGTTATAGCCGTTTTGTCCCGCCATCGCTTGTTCCTCTTTCAGTAACCATTCTTAGTTTAGACCAGCTTCGCCCGGCTCACGGCAGTTCGCTTGAACGGTCGCAAGGGTGTGCTGTCCAGGTTTGCGCAAGAGCCCGCCCATGTAGCGGGCCCGCTCGGAAGCGGCTAAGTGATCGATAACATCAGAATCTCCACAGCAGGGGATTGACAAGGCCGCGAGCCGGGGACTACCGTTCGCTCGCTGCACAATCAAACGCTTGTTCAAGGAGTTTCCGGTGAAGCCCTCCCCCATCTTCCGCCTTTCTCGCCGCGTCCCCCTTACCTTGGCCGCCTTATCTGTAAGCGCGCCTTGGGCAATGGCGCAGGCCAACCCCAACTTCGGGCCGAATGTCTTTATCTACGACCCGAGCACCCCTTCCTCGACGATCCAAGCCAAGCTCAACTCGATCAGCAACGCAGGCCAGTTCGATACGGCCCGCTACGCCGTTCTGCTTAAGCCCGGCACATACTCGATCGACACGCAGGTCGGTTTTTACGAGGACATCGAAGGCCTCGGCCAATCGCCGGATGGGGTGGTCATCAACGGTTCGCTCACGGCCAACCGGACCGATGCCAGCGGCAACGTGACCACTAATTTTTGGCGCTCCGTGGGCAATATGCGCGTGAACGTGAACGCGACGACGACCAATTCAGGCAGCCCGACCGAGCTAGACTGGGGTGTATCGCAAGGCGCGGCTTTTCGGCGCATGGACATCAACGGCAACATGAAGCTCGCGAACCCGAGCTGCGGCTATGCCAGCGGCGGCTTCACGGCGGATACGCGCGTTTCAGGCCAGATCAACTCCTGCTCGCAGCAGCAGTGGTATACGCGTGACAGCACGATCGGCTCGTGGGTGGGCGGGGTTTGGAACATGGTGTTTTCAGGAGTAGCCGGCGCACCGGCGACTTCGTTCCCGACCGCGCCGAAGCAAAACATCACCCCGTACACGACCCTGAACGCCACACCGGTCAGCCGCGAAAAACCGTTTCTCTACGTGGACTCGAGCGGCGCGTGGAATGTATGGGTACCGACGGTAAAGACCAACTCCAGCGGCACCACCTGGGCTGCGGGCGGCAATGCGCCCGGGCATGCCCGCGGCATCAACAGCTTCTTCATCGCGCAGCCTTCCAACACGGTCGACCAGATCAACCAGGCTTTGGCTTCCGGGCAGAACTTGATTCTCACGCCCGGAATTTACCAGTACTCGAAAGCGATCAACGTCCCAAACGCGAACACGATCGTGCTGGGTTTGGGCTATCCCACGCTGGTGCCCCAAGCCGGAAATGCCGCGATCACCGTGGCGGACGTGGATGGGGTCCAGCTTGCCGGGCTGCTGGTGGATGCGGGCCCGCAGCGCTCGCAAGTGCTGGTGGAGGTAGGCAACCCCGGCGCGGCCAATGCGAGCCACGCAAGCAATCCTTCCTCACTCAACGATGTGTTTTTCCGCATCGGCGGCGCGACTATCGGCCAAGCGGCGACCAGCCTGCAAGTTGACAGCGGTAATGTCATCCTGGACAACATTTGGGCCTGGCGCGCCGACCACGGCACCACCTCCACTTCGACCGGCTGGACCGTGAACCCCGGCGATCACGGCGTGGTGGTCAACGGCGGCAACGTCACCGCGTTGGGCCTCGCGGTGGAGCACTACGAAAAAGAGCAGGTGTTGTGGAACGGCCAGGGCGGCGAAACGATCTTTTACCAGAGCGAGCTGCCGTATGACGTCCCGAACCAAGCTTCATGGCTGGACGGCAGCGCCAACGGCTATCCGTCCTATGTCGTGAGCAACGGCGTTTGCAGCCATCTCGCGTATGGCATGGGTGTGTACTCCTTCTTCAACATCGGGCCGGCGATTGTGGAAGACAACGGCATCTCCGTGCCGAACGTGACCGGGGTCGCGCTGCACGACATCGGCACGGTGTTCCTGGGCGACTACGGGCAGATTACGCATGTGGTCAACGGTGTAGGCGGAACCGTGAGTATCAACAGCAACCCGTACATCCTGAACCCGGTCCACGACTACGTCGGGAACGGAACCTGCACGCCCGGCAGCACACCGCCCGCGTCCGGCTCCGTCGCCATTGACTTGGGCGGCGGCGCGGCGGGTTCGTTCGTGGCCGACACGGACTTCTCCGGTGGCGGCACCTACTCGACGAACTCGACGGTCAGCACCGCGGGAGTGTCGAACCCGGCTCCGGCGGTGGTGTACCAATCCGCGCGGCAGGGCACATTTACCTATACGGTTCCCGGCTTCGCGGCGAACAGCACACATACCGTGCGGCTGCACTTCGCGGAGCTGTACTTCTCCACCCAAGGGTCGCGAGAGTTCAACGTCAGCATCAATGGCAAGCAGGTGCTGACCAACTTCGATATCGTCGCGGCGGCCGGAGGCGGCCTGAAGGCCATCGTCGAGAACTTTTCGGCCACCGCCAACGGGAGCGGACAGATTGTCGTCAGCTTCACCAATGGATCAGTGAACCAGCCCATGGCGAACGGGATCGAAGTGCAGTAGTTCCGTTGCTTCTGCCCAACGCCTTCCCTGCTTTAGGGAAGGCGTTGTTTCCTGGGGCTGATTCGGGCACCCACCCGCTTCACGCACTCCATGGTGTACTGTGGTCAACATAATTCGGCGCCCTCGCATTTTCGAGTTCCCCCGCGCCCTAGATGCTGCGACCTTATGATGAATCCGCTTTCCGACGATGTGCGCGCGATGGCGAACCCCGGCCAACGGCCCAGCCTCAAGATGCTGGCCGACTACCTAGGCCTGAGCCCTTCCACGATTTCCTTTGTACTCAACAACGCCCCGGGTCGGTCCATTCCGCCCGCCACGCGCGAGCGGGTGCGGGACGCGGCGCGCAAGTTCAACTACCAACCCAGCCTGATCGCGCGCAAGCTCCAGGGGCAGCGCATCAAGACGGTCGGGATTCTTCTGCCGGAGCTTGGAGAGGGCTACCACTCGCAGGTGAGCAGCGGCGCGGGGCAGCTGTTCCTTGACCAGGGCTACTTCTACTTCACGGTGCATCACCGGCACCGTCCGGAGCTGCTCGGAGCCGCTCCGGAGATACTCGCGGCGCGCGGGGTGGAGGGCATCCTGGCGATCGATACGCACTTGTCCGCCGGAAGCTGGCTTCCGACGGTGCTGGTGGGCGGGAGCACGGAGCTGCCCGGCGTGTCGAACGTGGCGGTGGACAGTTGCTTGGGTGCGCGGCTCACGCTCAAGCACCTGAAAGATCTGGGCCATCGGGAAATCGTTTACATGCGCGGCCAGCCTTTCAGCACGGATGCCGAGCTGCGCTGGGAGGCGACGATGCGGGCCGCGGAAGAATGCAACCTGCGGGTGCGCGAAGAACTAGTGATTCGGCTTGAGCAGGATTCGCACTCGCCCGAGATCGGCTACCCGGGCATTCGGCGCATCCTGGCTGAACGCCACCCGTTTACCGCCGTCGTGTGCTTCAACGATGTGTCCGCCATGGGCGTGATTCGCGCGCTGCACGACGGCGGTTTAAAGGTGCCGGAAGACGTATCGGTGGTGGGCTACGACGACATTATGTCGGCGTCCTACCACGTACCGAGCATGACCACCGTGCGGCAGCCCTTGCAGCGCATGGGCTCGATCGCCGCCGGGATGCTGCTCGACAGGTTGAGCGGCAAACCCGCGCCCGCGCTGACCCTGGTGGAGCCGGAGCTGATCGCGCGCGAGTCCACCAGCCGGGCGCGTCCGCTGCGCTCGCGCGCGGGCGAGTAAGGTTCGCCGTGCGCGGAGCGCCCGCGGAGGGCGGAACGGCGGTCGGTCAGGGAGAGAATGCTTGGCCCGAAACACGGCAAGTCTCCGCGACCTTGTATGCCGGCTTGTTCACGGCGACCGGCTTCGGCACGGCTGTGTTTGGGGCCGCGCTGCCGGCTCTTCTGGCCCGATGGTCGTTGGGTGACGCGGGTGGGGGCCTGCTGTTCTTCGCCGCCTGGTTCGGCGCGGCCCTGGGCGCGGTAGCAAGCCGGGGCCAACTGCAATGGTCTGTCCTGCGCGGCACGGCTTTGGCCGGCGCATCGGCTTGGGGGCTGGCGTACGCGCGCGGCGCGCTGATCTTTCCCTTGTCGCTCCTGTACGGGTTTGGTCTGGGCATCGCGATGACCTCGATCAGCCTGTTGCGCGCGCGGCAGGCCGGCCCGCATCGAGGACGCGAGCTGAACCGGCTCAACCTGCTCTGGTCCATCGGCGCTCTTGCCGCGCCCGCAGTCGCCGCGCACGCGCTTCGCACCGGACGGCCGGAATATCTATTCCAAATGCTGGCCGCCGGGCTGCTCGGGTTTGCCGGGCTGGTTCTGCTGGATACTCGGCACGCCAAGGACCCGACAGCCGGCTCGACGCCGACCACAGCTTTGGGAGCGCACGCGCCGGCGCTGCTGTATGTGGCTTCCGCGTTGATCGTGGGGACAGAAGCCTCGCTGGGCGCCTGGCTGGCTGCTTTTTCGGAACGGACGGAGGCCGGCAGCGTGCGCGCTGCTGTTGGCGTGGGCACCGCATTTTGGGCCGGGCTGCTGCTCAGCCGCGCCCTCCACGGCACGGCGCTGCTGCGGGGCGAGCGCTTATGGCCGTATGCGGCCGTGCTCGCGGCATCGCTGCCGCCCATGCTGTTTGTCGCGGACCCGCGCCTATTGGCGGCCTTGGCTTGCGTGCAGGGCGCGGCGCTCGGCCCTTTGTACCCGCTTCTGCTGGCGGTCGCCACCGCGCGCTATCGCGGCACCCGAGTGTTTCTGGCGGCGGGTTTGGGCGCGGCGGTCTTCCCCTGGTTCACCGGCCTTGCTTCCGGGGCTGCGGGCTCGCTGCGGGCCGGGCTCGCCGTGCCGTGCGCGGCGGGCTTGCTGCTCCTCGCGATCACCGTGCATGCTTCACGCGCTCAGGTATGATCCGACCGGCAGAAGATGCTGTTTCGGAGCCGGCTTTCAGCTTGTTAACCCGTTTCCGCAGGTCGCGAAGATGGCTGTTTTAGCATCAAGGGAGACTATGGCTACCACGACGCACACCGCCGCTTCACCGTTTTTGCCGAGTTATCCGGAAAATGAGGATCACTTGCCCGAGTGCTCCAT
>CAXTUV010000041.1:0-12273 GCA_964247445.1 uncultured Acidobacteriaceae bacterium
AAGAGCTGGAGGCGCACCTTCCAGGTCACAGCCTGCCCGGGCGCGAGCGTCACCATGCCGGTGTCACCGCCGTGCCACTCTTTCCCGAACGGGTCGGCAAAGTTGAACTGCTCCTCGATCGCCACGAACTGCTTCGCGGGCGGCGCATAGACCTGTACTGTTTTGATCTCCGGCGACAGGCCTTCTACCCGGATTCCATATTTCGCGGCCGGGTCGGTCAGCTCTACGTCCACCGTGCCGTCCGTGCGGGTTAGGTCTGAGAAGTTGTCGTCCAGAAATCGCTGCGCGAGCGGCTTTCCCGTGGGGGCATTGAAGTCGTAGGGCGTCCCGGCGACCGGCTTCAGCTTGCCCGTCGGAAACACGTCATCGTAGTTGTTTACCTCAGCCAGCTGCGCCGCGGGAATATGCAGGCGGGCTTGGGTGCGGTCGCCGCTGGGGATCGCGAAGTAGGGATGCCAGCCAATCGCCATCGGCTCGGGCACGCTCCCGACATTCTTCGCCGTGATGGTCGCCGTCACGGTTTCACCGCTCAGCGCGATCTCAAACTGCAGGTCGGTCGAGCTCCACCAGTGCCCGCCGAAGTTACCCGCATGCAGAATGCCGGTGACTACCTGACCGTCGACTGTGTCCTTCTTGACCACGTTGTCAACTTTGCTCGCTAGGATCAGGCCATGGATCGCGTGCTTTTGCGCGCCGGGTTTTTTGCCAGCGAAATCCGCCGGCAGGAGCATCTGCTGCCCGTGCCAGCTCGTCATCACGAACTTGCCGTCATTGGTGAGCGGCCCCAGGATGCGGTTGGGGTAGGGAACCAGAAATGCCCCGCCTGCTGAAAAGCTGAGCTGGCCGAACTCGTCGCCGGGGCCGCCGTTGAGCTTGCCGGCTGCTTCGGTCAGCGGCAGGGAAGCGAACAGCGGAACCTCACCCTTGCCCGGGATGTTCGCCGTGATCTGGAAAAGGTTGAAGCCCCGCCCGGGTAGCACTTCGGCTGAAACAAACTGCGGTCCGGTCGCATCGGCCCCGGCCTGCCGCCGGAGCGTCACAACGTCTTCACCGCCGACCTGGATGGTGGAGTCGGTCAAAAGGGGCTGCGGCGCGTTCGGATTTCCTTCCGGCGCGTGCTTGCCGCAACCGGGGAGGAGCAGGGAAGCCGCAACCGCTAAAACACCGCCGCACTTGTTCATCGCTTCATAAGCCTCGTGATCGTGGATATTTGTCGCCTGCCTATCTTATCTCCGTTCGGTTGCGGATGGGGAAGGAACTACCCACGCGAGGAACCTTTCGCGTATCGACCGGTTCTCTTCAGGGAGTCGCAGCCGTTGCGGGCGGCCTACTTGCCTGGAGCCGATGACGTGTAAAAACCAGACGGTGCGCGCACGAGAATTCCGGGCTTTGCCGCCTTGATCTCCACTGCGTGAAACGAGGGCGACTCCCCCGCCTGCGGCGGCAGCGCGAGCGTGTATAAGCCGGAGGCCTCGCGCAAGCAGGCGGCGATCTCGGCGGAAACCGAGTTGCTGCCGAACAAGACCCGGCCGCCGCTTTTAGCCGCGAGCGCCTGGAGGGAAAGGTCGCCGGGCACCACGTCGGCCGCGCTGCGTACCGGTTTAAGGAAGTCCTTGTAGTATTCGTTCCGGCTGCTCGCCGCGGTTGCGGCACCGCGTGGGTCGATGGCGTAAAGAACGATGCCGGCCTCGCGCAAGTTCTGCGAAAGCTGGACCAGCTCCGCATAAAAGGCTTGGCGGCCCTTGTCGCTGATCTCCACGCGCGGCCCGGAAAAGTATGCCCAGCCGGGGCTGAGCCAGAGCACCTGCTTGCGCCCGGGCCGGCCGCGCTCGCGTAAGGCGAGCTGTTGGAGAGCGCGCAAGGAGATTTGGAGGCGTTCGTCGGCACCGTAAAAGCCCGCGGAGCGACCGACCGCGCGCAATCCCGTGTTTTTGCCGTCCAGCTCGGTGAGGACGGTTTCCCCGTCCGTGGATGGACTGCCGGAAACGGTGAAGCTTGTTTCCTGGAGCACGGCGAGGGACACCGGCAGCGGGAGCTTGCCGCCATTTTCCTTTAGGAAGCGCGTGAGTTCACCCCGCACGTAGCCCACCGAGGAAAAGCCGGTGTTTACCGCGTCGAGCAGCAGAATCGCTTCGGTCGCGCCCGGGCCGGAGGCATCCGGCTGCGCGAAGTCTGCCGGAACGAGCGGCTTGCCGTCTTCCATTACGATGAAGTCGGCGGCGGCCAAACCTGGAACCGGGTTTCCGCTGCCGTTCAGGGCAATCACATTGAGAGCGATCGCCGCTTGCGGCTTCGCGGAGGCGGTCGGAAGCGCGGGCGTGTGCACCGGCAAGAGTGTTTGCGCCCGGACCGTGCCGCCGACGGAAAACACGAGAACCGCAAGTCCCGCCCTGATCGCCTCTGATTTCATACCGCTCCTTCGTTTCATTGCGCCGCCTGCACCGAATCCGCAAACCTTAGACGGCTGCCGCTCGGGCCGAGCCGCAACGCTTGAAAAATCGATCACACACGGCACATTACCCTGTTCCTATGCCTTCCACTCTCCCGGCGCTCAATGCCCGCATCGTCCAGTGCACCCGCTGCCCGCGCCTGCGCGCCTACTGCGAAGCGATCGGAATCGAAAAGCGTCGCGCGTTTCGCGATCACGAGTACTGGGCCAAGCCTGTCCCGTCCTTCGGCGACCCGCGCGCACGGGTGCTGGTGCTCGGTTTAGCGCCGGGCGCGCACGGGGCCAACCGCAATGGTCGCCCCTTTACCGGGGACGGCTCGGGCACTTTTCTCTACCCGCTGCTTTACGAAACCGGCTTCGCGAACCAGCCCACGGCCCCCCACGTCGGCGACGGACTCCAACTCAAGGATTTGCTCATCACCAACGCCGTGCGCTGCGCGCCGCCCGCGAATAAGCCCACGCCCGACGAACTGCGCGCCTGCGGCAGTTGGCTTGAGGAAGAGTTGACGCTGCTGCCGCGTTTGCGGGTGGTGCTCGCACTCGGCAAAATCGCCTGGGATGCCTTTACAGCGCACCTCCTGCGCACGGGCGTCATTGAGCGCCGCGCCGCTTACCCGTTCGCGCACGGGGCGGAGTTCGCACTGCCCGACGGCCTCCAATTACTGGGCACTTACCATCCATCGCGGCAGAACACCAATACCGGCGTGCTGACCGCGCCCATGCTTCTGCGGATACTCCACCGCGCACGCGAGCTCGCCGGCTTGGCTTAAAGATTACGGGTGCGCCGGGTCGACCTTTTGCACGTGACCTTTGGGAATGAATTCTTGAAGAAGACCCGCGACGATTCCGAACGCGATTCCCGTGCCCGCCGTCCTGAACACCGTGCCTGCGTCCCTGTCCTTGGACGGATAATACGCCGTGGAAACGGCCCCGGAAACGAAGTTGCCCAGGATGCCCGAGTAGTCCGGCTGCCATTTTCCGTTGTCGCCCTTGCGCCGGAACGCGGTTTCCGCAGCATAAATCGCCCGCTCTTTCGTTGTTCCGGTTCCCTTGTAGAAGTACCGCGGGTCCTGGTGAAAGAGCGACGGCAGCACCGCTCCTCCGACAATCGTCCCGATATACCCATCGGCATAGGCCGCGCCATAGCGTTTAGCGAATCCTTGCACGCCCTGCCCGTATCCGGGATAGCTGTCGTTTGCCTGCTCCACGCCCGCCGCGAACGCCGCTCCGATGAACGGCACGACATCCGACGCCGCCTTGAACGATAAGCGGTATTTCTGGCCGGCGGTCAAAGGAACCGGGTGCTTGTCGTAGGTGACGAAAAAGAACGGCACCACGCCGAACGCCCGCTGCTTTTCCGCTTGCTTGATTTGCGCTTCCGCGACGTCGTGCTGCGTTGAAAGCACGGTGATGCTCGTGGTCGCGACCCCGAGCGCGAGCGTAATCGTGGGTAGAAAAACATCCTTGCCCGCGGTCACCGACACGCCGCTGCGCATCGCCGTGGCGAATCCGGAGGCTGTTGCCGTCAGACGATATGTCCCGGCCGCGGGATGGGAAAAGCTGAAAAATCCGTTGCTGTCGGTTGTCGCCGTGATCGCGTCCGCACCGGCTTGGGCTGGAATGAGAGTCACGGTCGCACCGGGCACCACGGTTCCTGTTGTGTCCTCGACCGTGCCGCTGACCATGGACGCGGCTGCTCCGGGCGAGGGTCCAGGGCGGCCCTGCGGGTCCGGAGCTTCCGGCAGGCTATTGACGTTGGAGATAGATGCAAGCCCAGGGCCGTTCAAGGCCGCGCTGGGCCGGGCGGCCCCAAGCAGCGCGACCAGAGCCGCGGCACTCGCGGTGCGCTTCCACGCATAGGCTTTCCGGCGGTGGGGGGTCGGCACTGCACTCATGCGCGCGGCCCGCTCTTCGCACGTCTGCTCCAACTCAACATCATGGTATTTGCAGATGTCCGGGCGGCCCGGATCGATTCTTTTGAACCAGGCACGGCAAGGGCACAGCGGTACCCTTCTGGCATGCTGTTCACGCTGCCGCTGCTTTACCCGATCCTGGACTCTTCCTACTTCCCTCGAGGTGCTGCCGCCCGCGCGGCTTTCCTGCGCGAAACTGTCCGCGCCCTCGCCGATGCGGGCGTCGAGTTGCTTCAGCTGCGCGCGAAGACCATGCCGCGCGAGCAAGTCCTGCGCGATGCCGAAACAATCCGCGCCGTCGCGCCGCGCGGCTTCCGCCTGATTTTGAACGACTACGTAGACCTACTCGCGGCAACCGGTTTTGACGGCCTTCATCTCGGGCAAACCGATGCGCCGCTTGAGGAGGTCCGCGACGCCCACCCCCACGCGATCCTAGGTCTTTCCACGCACTCCGCCGCGCAAATCCGCGCCGGGGACCGAACCACAGCCGACTACCTGGCGATCGGCCCGGTTTTCCCCACGACAAGCAAAGCCGATGCCGAAGCTGCCCTGGGCCTTGAAGGCCTACGCCGGGCACGCGCGGAAACCGGCAAGCCCTTGGTCGCGATTGGGGGCATCACGCTCCGCAATGCCGCCGAGGTCCATGCCGCCGGGGCCGACTCTATTGCCGTCCTCAGCGGGCTCTTCGCGCCCGGTTCCGATGGCCCCGGACAGGCAGCCCGAGACTTCCTGCGTCTTTTGGGATACAACAACGCTTAACCATGCCGTCCGCCGTTCGAGCGAAATCAGACCCGTCCACGGAACCAGCGGCCCCGCCGTTGGTGCAGGGGCTCGGCCTGTTCTCGTCGACGGCGATCGTGATCGGCTCCATGATCGGCTCGGGCATTTTCATCGTGTCGGCCGATATCGCCCGGCTCACCGGTTCACCCTCGCTGCTGATCGGGGCTTGGTTGGTCACCGCCGCGATGACCATCATCGGCGCGCTTTCGTATGGCGAGTTGGCCGCCATGATGCCGCGCGCGGGCGGCCAGTATGTATACCTGCGCGAGGCGCTGGGGCCGCTTTGGGGGTTTCTCTACGGCTGGACGCTGTTTCTGGTCATTCAAACCGGCACCATCGCCGCGGTCGGCGTGGCGTTTGGGAAGTTCCTCGGCGTGTTTTTCCCTTCCGTGTCTTCCGCGCACTGGCTCCTGCACCTGGGCCACGTGCCCGCGCTGCAAGTCGGCCCCATGACATTGGGCAACATGGACCTCGGCCTCAACACCGCGAACCTGTGCGGCGTCATCATCACCCTCCTGCTCACCGCCGTGAACATCTTCGGCGTCGGACTGGGCGCGCTCGTACAGAACGTGTTTACAACCGCCAAGGTGCTTGCGCTGCTCGCCCTAATCCTGTTCGGGGTCACGCTCGGGCGCAACCACGCCGCGCTCGCCGCCAACTTCTCCGCGGGCCGCTTCTGGCCGCATGCCCATGCTTTTGCCATCCCGACAGCCGGGGGCGGCACGGTCCTAGTCGGCCTCGTGACGCTGTTGGCGGTCGTGCAAACCGGCTCGCTGTTCTCGGCCGACGCGTGGAACAACATCACCTTCACCGCGGGCGAGGTGCACAACCCTCAGCGCAACCTTCCGCTCTCGCTCATTCTCGGCACTGGTACAGTGCTCGCCATTTACATCCTGGCGAACTTCGTCTACCTGTTCGCGCTGCCGCTGCACGGTTCGCCGTCGGGCGTGACCGGCCTCCTGCGGGGCATTCAGTACGCGAGCGAGGACCGCGTCGCCACCGCCGTGCTCGATCAGATCTTCCCGGCGGCGGGCGCGTACCTGATGGCCGGAGCCATCCTGATCTCGACTTTCGGCTGCGCGAACGGGCTCATTCTCGCGGGTTCGCGGGTGTACTACGCCATGAGCCGGGACGGGCTGTTCTTCCAGGCCACCGGCAAGCTACACCCGCGCTACAAGACTCCTGTCGCTTCACTCGTTATCCAGGCCGTATGGACCTGTTTCTTGTGCATTTCAGGCTCGTACGGGCAGCTGCTCGACTACATCATCTGCGCCGAGCTTGTGTTCTATATCCTGACCATCGCGAGCCTGTTTGTGCTGCGCCGCAAGCGCCCGGACGCGCCTCGGCCTTACCGCGCGCTGGGCTATCCCGTGCTGCCCGCCTTCTACATCGGCATGGCGTTGTTAATTGTTCTCACCCTGCTTCGCTACAAACCCCAGTACACCTGGCCGGGCCTGTTCCTCGTGCTTCTTGGGGCTCCGGTTTACCTGCTTTGGTCGCGCCGCGCGCCACACCTACAAGACTGAAAGGGCCTGCCCGCATGCCGAATCTTTTTGCCACCAAGCCCATGTCCTCCCTCCGCGAGGAGGCCGCCGAGGAAGGCGAGCACGCCCTCAAGCGCACGCTCGGGCCCGTGAACCTCATCACCATCGGCATCGGCGGCATCATCGGCGCGGGTATTTTCGTGCTCACCGGCCACGCCGCAGCCTTGTACGCCGGCCCCGCCGTCGCGCTTTCCTTTATCCTCGCCGGCATCACTTGCGCCTTCGCCGGCCTGTGCTACGCGGAGTTCGCCTCCATCATCCCGATCGCCGGCTCCGCCTACACCTACGGCTATGCAACGCTCGGCGAGTTTGTCGCCTGGATCATCGGCTGGGACCTTGTGCTCGAGTACGCTTTCGGCGCGGCCACCGTGGCCAGCGGGTGGTCGGGGTACTTCCTATCGTTCTTGGAGCAGGTCGGCCTCACCCCGCCCGCCTCGCTCGCCCCATTCACCACCACTTGGG
The DNA here is from genome assembly GCA_964247445.1 of uncultured Acidobacteriaceae bacterium. Lineage (GTDB taxonomy): Bacteria > Acidobacteriota > Terriglobia > Terriglobales > Acidobacteriaceae > EB88. The sequence continues at coordinate 7,149 of CAXTUV010000041.1, forward strand.
GCAACACGCTCTACCTCATCCACAACCGCTGGCAGCCCCTGGCCTCGCTCGCGCCCGGCACTCAGCTCGCCGGCGTTCCCCACGTGACCGGGGTATTTAACATCATCGCTTTCTCCATCGTCGTCCTGATCACGGCGGTCCTGGTCGTCGGCATCCAGGAGTCCGCGAACCTAAACTCCGCCATGGTGATGATCAAGCTGGGCATTGTCGGTGTTTTCCTCGTGCTCGGCATCGGCTATCTCGCGGGCCACCCACAGCTGGTCGCCCACAACTGGCACCCGTTTATCCCTGCCAGCCAGGGCGGCGGTCACTATGGGCTGGGCGGCATCTCCGCGGGCGCGGCCTCGGTATTTTTCGCGTACATCGGCTTTGACGCCGTCTCCACCGCCGCGCAGGAGGCCAAGAATCCCCGCCGCGACATGCCCATCGGCATCCTCGGCTCGCTCGTCGTCTGCACGGTCTTGTACATCTTGGTTTCGCTCACGCTCACCGGCCTGGTCGACTACCGCACTCTCAACGTCGCCGAACCCGTCGCCCTCGGCATCGATGCGACCGGGGTCGCCTGGGGCTCGCTGCTGGTCAAGATCGGGGCGATCTTCGGCCTCGGCTCCGTCATCCTGGTCATGCTCCTCGCCCAGTCCCGGATCTTTCTCACCATGTCCAAGGACGGCCTGCTGCCTCCCTGGGCTTCCGTCGTGCATCCCCGCTTCCGCACTCCCTGGATTTCCTCACTGGTCGTGGGCCTGGTGGCCGCGCTGCTGCCTGCGCTCTTGCCCATTGACCGCTTGTCGGACCTGGTCAACATGGGCACCCTGCTCGCTTTTGCCATCGTATCTGCGGGCGTATGGATCCTGCGACGCCGCCAGCCGGAGCTGCCACGGCCGTTCCGCACGCCGTGGGTGCCGCTGGTACCCATCCTGGGCATCCTGAGCGCGTTCTACCTGATGTTCAACCTGCCCGCGATTACCTGGGAGGTGGTCGGGGCTTGGCTGCTGGTAGGGTTCGCCATCTACTTCACTTATTCGGCGAAGCACAGCGTCGTGCAAAAGCTCCCAGTGGAGCGGACGACCGGCCTGCAATAAAAAGCATAGAGCGTAAAACGCCTTAGTTGCTCTTTTGGATGTGGGCGCCTGCTTCCGCCGGTTCACGCCATAAAAGACTGAAAATACTGTGCGTTTCCGCCCAACCCGGAAGCGAGGCCTGCATCTCTCCCACCAGCAAGACCGTTCTTTTCTTAGACGGCGAGTCCTGCACTTCGGCATCCGCAATACTTCCATCAGCGACAGGATGGCCTGGACAGCCGAAGGCCTCGTGCGACTTATGCAGAACGGCTCTAGACCTCGCACCATTAACCCCGGCTTGCTTCCAGGAGACTCACCCGTGCCGAAAAACCTGCTACCTTCCCCGCTCTGCCCTTCCGAGAAGGTCACCGAAGACCAGCTCGCTACAGATCTTGCCATTCTTGACCGTGACCGGGTCATCGCCGCCCATTCGCGCCGGTCTTTCTTCTCCAATTTCGGCGCGTTTACGGCAGTTGCCGCCGGTGCCGGCCTTCTAGCCGCAAAAGCTCCGCAAGCCCAGGCCCAAAGCACCGCCTCGCCGACCGCGACGATCATCGATGTTCTTAACTTCGCCCTCAACTTCGAATATCTTGAAGCCAACCTCTACAGGAGCGTGATCGGTGCCGCGCCCTTGAGCTCCCTTCTGGGCAACGTCGGCGCTCCCGTCACCGGCCTTCCCGGCCAGCTCACCCTGGACGCCATCACCTTGGCCACGTTTGAGAATCTCGTCTCTGACGAAACCAATCACATCACCTTGCTCCGCGCCGGCATCGCCGAGCTTGGCGGCACACCGATCAACCAGCCGGCCATCGACTACTCCCTCGGCGGTACTGCTTCCATCACGAACCAGGCTCAGCTGCTCGCCACCACGCGGCAGTTCACCGAGGTCGGCAACGGTGCCTATACAGGCGGCGCGGCCTTGCTTGTTTCCAACACCTACGTCCTAACCATCGCCGGCCAGATCCTCGGAGCGGAGGCCCAGCACCTCGGCAGCATCAACGCCCTTTGCAACTTCCAGGGCGTCACGTCGCCCGCCGTCAACTCGCTCGATTACCCACCGGTAAATCCCAGCCGCTTCTTTTCCCTAAATCCCACCACTTTGCCGCTCACCCAGTTCCCAGCTTTCGGGCCAAATTTCACTCCGCAGCAGGTACTCGGCATCGTCTTCGGCGTCGTAACGGCGACCAGCTCGCCAACTCCAGCGGCAGGCGTCACCAGAGGCGGTTTCTTCCCGCAAGGCGTCAATGGAGCCATCGTCTCCACCTAGAGCGCCTCGTGCCTCCAACGGTCCACGGATACACACGGACCAAAGTGAACAACGGAACCAGCCACACGGAGACAAAATTCACATGCTGACCCAGTCTGAACCCATCACCGCCAACACCGGCCTCCTTGCCGCCAGCGCCACCCGGCGTAAGTTCCTCCAGGGCGCGGGCCTTGTCGCCGGGGCTGCGGGCCTTGCCGGCTGCACCGGCGTCATCGGCGTCGACCCGTCCACCGGTCCGACTCCCTCCGCCATCGACATCTTCCAGTTCGCGCTGAACCTGGAATACTTCGAAGCTACCTTTTACTCCTACGTCGTCACCGGCGCGGGTCTCAGCGCAGCCGACCTCGGCCCGAATCCCGGCACGGTCACCGGCGGCGCGAGAATCAACTTTTCCGATCCCGAAGTCGCCGCGCTCGCCCAGCAGCTCTACCAGGATGAGCAGGTGCACGTTCAGTTCATCCGCGCCGGACTCCAGGCCGTCGGCACGACCCCTGTCTCCATCCCCAACCTCAACCTCGCCGCGCTCGGCTTTCCGACCGACGATAACTCCTTTCTCGCCCTCGCCCGCGGTTTTGAGAGCGTCGGCACCAGCGCCTATGAGGGCGGTATCCAGTACCTCACCATCTCTCCTCAGGCCGTTACCTACGCCGCCCAGATCCACGACGCCGAAGGCCAGCACGAAGCGTCTCTCCGTCAGTTCTGCCTGCGCCGCGGTGTTACTTCGCCCGCGGTTGACAAGTTCGATCGTCCTCCCACAATCAGCGCCAACGGCATCTTCAACACCAACCCGACAACCGGCTTGAATACCGCCCGCAATGCTTCTGAAGTCCTTCAGGTTCTCTACGGCGCGGCAGGCAGGACCGGTGTCTCTTCCGGCGGCTTCTTCCCCAACGGCCTCAACGGAACCGTCCGCACGACCTAGTTGGAAAAACATGTCCGCAAACAGAAAAGCCCGGCTAACCAGCCGGGCTTTTCTAGCTTCACCTTCTTAACACTTGGCCCTAAGCAGTTGCCGTCGCGCAGAACTCCTGGAACGCACGCTGGAGCTCGCCGCCGATCGCCTGCGCGGTATTCGCCTCAATCGCGTAGCGCTGCATCAGGTACACAAGCTCGCCGTCGCGCAGGATCGCAATCGCGGGCGAGGTGGGCGGGTTCCCGCCGAAGTAGCCGCGCGCCTTTTCGGTCGCGTCGCGGTCTTGACCGGCGAACACAGTCACCGAGTGATCGGGTTTCACGTTGCCTTGCAGCCCTAAACGCACGCCCGGCCGCATCTTGCCCGCCGCGCAGCCGCAGATGGAGTTCACCACTACCATCGTCGTGCCCGGACGAGCCAAGGCCTTATCGACTTCAGCGGCTGTCCGCGCTTCCTCGATCCCTACCCGCGTCAGTTCTTCCCGCATCGGGATCACCATGATTTCTGGATACATATCCGCTCCTCTTGCCCTATGGTCCGCCGCGCTCAGCGGTTGTTTCCATTGTAAATGCGCGCGGGCCGCGCGTTGGTTGCATGTGTAGGGCAAGATGTACCCTGGGCAAGTCCATGTCTGCTTCCGCCAACGCGCTTTCCTTGCAGCGTGATGTCACCCTCGCGCCCTACACCACGTTCGGCATCGGCGGCGCGGCGCGGTACTTCGTGACCGCAACCGCAGAAAGTGAGGTCGCGGAAGCCTGCCGGTTCGCGGAGGAGAACAGCCTTCCCCTCTTTATTCTTGGCGGCGGCAGCAACATCTTGGTCTCAGACGCGGGCTGGCCCGGGATGGTGTTGCACATAGCCCTGCGCGGCTTGGAGCAGGGAGGCGGTATCTTCACCGCGGCAGCCGGCGAAAACTGGGACGTGCTGGTCACGCGCACTGTCGAGGCTGACTGCGCCGGGATGGAGTGCCTGGCCGGCATCCCCGGCTCGGTCGGCGGCACGCCCGTGCAGAACGTCGGCGCGTATGGGCAGGAGGTGGCCGACACCCTCACGGCGGTGCGCTGCTACGACCGCATCGCTCGCGAGTTCGTTGTTCTCGGAAAGGAAGACTGCTGGTTCGCCTATCGTTCGAGCCGCTTCAATACCGGGCTCGATGCCGGGCGCTATGTTGTCACGGCGGTCATCTTCGCGCTCACGCCCGGCGGCGCTCCGAACCTGAACTATCCCGAGCTGGGGCGCGTCTTCGCCGGGCCCGCTTGCCCGAGCCTCGCCGAAGTCGCTGAGAAGGTCCGTGCCATCCGCCGCGCGAAGGGCATGGTGGTGGACGAGGCAGCGCCGCTGGACGCCCGCGACCCGGACACGCGTTCGGCCGGATCGTACTTCAAAAACCCCGTAGTCCCGCAGGCTGCCTACGAGCGCATCGCCGCCGCGCATCCAGGCGCGCCCAACTACCCGGCTCCGCCCACCCCAACGGGCGAGCCGCAGCGCAAGCTGCCTGCCGCTTGGCTCCTGGAGCAGGCCGGGTTCGGGAAAGGCTTCGCGCTCGGGGCCGCCGCTGTGTCCGGCAAGCATTCGCTTGCGCTGACCAACCGCTCCGGCCAAGCGCGCGCCGCCGAGGTGCTCGCCTTGCAGATGCAGCTTCAGAACGGCGTAGAGGCTCACTTCGGCATCCGGCTCCAACCCGAGCCGATCTTGGTCGGTTAGGGGAGCGACCGGGTAAGGGAATGCGCTGCTAAACTTGGGCCATGACGAACCAGCAGATGTTTCTGGCGATCGGTGTTCCGTCGTTGATTGCAGTTTTCAACACGGGCCTGATTATCACGTTACTGCTGCATTTTGTTAATAAATTAGACGCGCGCATGGACAGGCTAGAGTCCCGTATGG
>CAXTUV010000042.1:0-12144 GCA_964247445.1 uncultured Acidobacteriaceae bacterium
CGGCAAGCTCCTGGAGCAGCGCCGGGAAGCGCAGCCCGAGGTTGTTGCCGTTGCGCGAAAGGAAGCGGGTCTGCCCGCCGTAGCAAAGCGCCTGCGCGCGGTAGCCGTCCAGCTTGACCTCGTAGGTCCAATCCGTGCCTTCGGGGAGCTTCGAGACTTGGAGGCACTCCATGGGCTGAAGGAAGCTAAGTTCGGTCGGGGGCGCAGAGCGGCGCGGAGGACTTGCCATCAGCGCGGAGTTTACGGCGCAAAATCTTGCGGGCGAGAAGGGGTATACAGCTCGCTATTACGGGTACGGAGTCATTCAATCCATGGTGTACGAACTGTTCAGGGCTGAGTGAACCCTGGACAGGCGCTTTTGCGAGCATTTTGACTGTTCACCGTGCGTGAGCGCGCTTGCCGAGCTGCAAGGAGCTGCCCAGCTAGGAATGCTCCGACTTTAGGTACTTTCGTAAGGTGAGCCGCGAAGCAGGTCTGCGTAGATTGGAAGGCACCATGCGTACCGCCAAAACGCCCTGGATCGCTGCCATGATCGCTCTGTCCGCACTGCTGCTTGCCGCTGGCTTCACGGCTGGTTGGTGCTCTTGAACAGATTCAGTGCTGCCGTGGGTGTACGACGATAGAGCAGTACTGGTAAAACTTTGCCTAGCATATGGCCTGGCACTCAAGATGCCCCGCAGGGCCCTCGCACTTCTGCTCTGTGTTTGTTGTTTTATCTGAGTCGTCTTGCTTTTCGTTCTGGTTTGCTGGAGCGTACCGAATCCAGAAGTGCCGATTGTTTCTGGCTCGCTCAAAGCTGAGCCGCTGGCTGAAAAGAGCAGTACACCCGGCAACACCCCCTGGTTCGCGTTGAGGGATTACGCTTCCGCTCCGCCATGCAGCTCACGCCGCATCGCGTCCTCGGAAGGCCACCGCCGTGGCCGAGCCGAAAGCCGCCTACGTTTGGGATGAGTCACAGGAGATTGAGTGAGGGCGCGAAGAGTTCAGGAGAATGCCAGTGCCTGCCTGTGCAACATAAACGAGCAACAGAGGGAGTTATCATGAACAGACTTCAATCGATAATCGGCAGAGTCAGCAGTGATACTTGCACGCAATTGCGCGGTCTGCTGCACAGCCAAGAGATCAAGCTGAGATCCAAGGAGCTATGCAGTCGCGGGATGAAGCCGGTGTTACGGGGCTTCGTCAAGCAATCGAGAGCACGCGTAATAAGCTCCGCGAACGAGAGTGTTGACCAATGCTCTCCATCTCTAAGCCGCTCTCCTCGGGCCAAGCGCAGCGTTGCCACGCGCAGGAGTTCGCCTCCGCAAAGCAAAACTACTGAAGCCAAGACGGGCAGGGCCACACGGAGTGGCAAGGCCGGCTTGCCGGAAGATGAAGTGTGGCGGGACCGCTTGCGGCGGAGGTATTCGCGAAGGAGCGCACCGCTTACGGGCGAGCACCTGGTGCGGCACTCCCCGGCTAAGACCTACGAGGAGAGAGGCGGCAAGGAGATCACCTCCGTCAAGTACCGGGCCGGGTGGGACTCGACTTTCTCCGCGCCCAAATCCGTGTCCTTGCCTGCGCTGGTCGGAGACGACGAGCAGGTCCGGGAAGCGTACCGGGCGAGTGTGCGGGTGGCACTAGGCGAGCTTGAGCGCTCTACGAATGCGCGTGTCGAGGGCGCGCACGTGCCCGAGCCGACGGGCAAGCGGCCGCCGCGAACTTCCAGTACGACCCGGCGTGGCTAGTCGAGGGCTACGCCGCGCCGCAACTCTACATGCACGCGGTGCCGGGCGCACAGGTTTGAAGCCAGTCTTTGAACTCCTCGTCCTTGACCAGGGCGGCTCAAGGAGCTCCCACCAACGAACGTTGTTCTGCATCACGAGGGCGAGCGTGTAAAGCGATTCGGCCAATTGTTCGGTGGTGGCGGCTTCGCTTTCGAGCTGGCCGGGCGGGGCTACTCTTGCGATCGCAGCCTTCAACGTTTCCCGATCCAGACTCAGTTCAGCCACCAACCGCTTGAGCCGCCCGTTCTCGTCCTCCAACGCCCGCAGCTTCTGCGCCTCGCTGACCTCTACGCCGCCGAACCCCGATTCAGGCATAGATCGTGTGCTTGGACATGCCGCACTCCCGAGCCACATCTCCCGTCGTCCACCCAGCCTTAACCTGCTTCAGCGCAGTGGTGACCTGCACCTCATTGTGCCCGCTCATGCTTATCTATTCCTCCTCTCAGGCACGAACCATACTTGCGTATGTGCGGATCTAGGGGGCAGGTCAAACCACTACGGCTTCAAGCTGATTTTCGCAGATCGGTACTTCCGTAACGTGCGTGGCCCTGAAGAATTCAGCCTGTTGTGCCGATGAAAGGAGGAACAGCGTCCAGGGCGGCGCAATTACCCGGCCGGAAGGCAGAGCACCTGTTCTGACCGAAGCGGCGGCGAGCGCCCGTGCGCGAAGGAGCCTCCATGCGGAAAGCTGCACTGCTGTTTCTTACCTGTTCAGCCTTGACGGCAGCACCTGAATTGGGTGCCCAACTGGACGTCACCACCTGGCGCTACGATGCGACACGCCAGGGCCAGAACACGCAGGAAACCCAGCTTACCCCGGCCAACGTCAACGCCGCGAGCTTCGGCAAGCTACGCTCCTATGCGGTGGACGGCTCGGTCTACGCGCAGCCGCTCTACACGGCAGGGCTTCCCATCGCGGGCGGCACGCACAACGTCGTGTACGTCGCGACCCAGCACGACTCGATCTACGCCTTCGACGCGGACCAAAACCAGACGCTCTGGCAGGCAAGCCTTGTCGACCAGGCGCATGGCGCGTCGGCGGGCGCGACGACGGTGCCGAGCGGCGACGTGGGGACCTCCGACATCGTGCCCGAGATCGGCATCACCGGCACGCCCGTGATCGACCCTGCGGCTGAGACAATTTATGTCGTCGCGAAGAGCAAGGAGAACGGCAGCTACGTGCTCCGCCTGCACGCGCTCGACATCACGACCGGGGCGGAGCGTCCGAACAGCCCTGTGGCGATCGTGGGCGCGGTGCCCGGCAACGGCAACGGCTCGTCCGGGGGGCTGGTCAGCTTCGTGCCGAAGCTCGCGCTCCAGCGTGCCGGGCTGCTGCTGCTGAACGGTCGCGTGTACTTCGCGGCGGCCTCGCACGGCGACAACGGGCCCTATCACGGCTGGGTGTTCGCCTACGACGCCGTGACCTTGCAGCAAACCGGCATCTACTGCACAAGCCCGAGCGGGTCTGAGAACGGGGTCTGGATGTCCGGCGCTGGCTTGGCGGCTGACACGAACAATGGTTCCGGGCGCCTGTTCATCGCGAACGGCAACGGCAGCTTCGACGCGGCCGTGCCCTACTCAACTGCGCAAAGCTTCGGCGACGGGGTGGATGTGCTCGACCTGAGCGGCGGCGGCCTGCTGGTTGCGGACGCCTGGGTGCCCTTCGATCAGGACTACCTATCGCGAACCGACCTCGATGAGGGCTCGGGCGGCGTGCTCATCCTGCCCGACCAGCCCGGCGCGCACCCGCATGAGCTCATCCAGGTCGGCAAGATCGGCCGCATCGAGGTGCTCGACCGCGACAACCTCGGCGGCTACACGGCGGGCACGAACAACATCGCGCAGGAGGTCGCCGGGCAAACGGGCGGGCTGTGGAGCACCCCGGCCTACTGGAACGGCAATGTCTACCTGTGGGGCAACGGTGACACGCTCAAGCAGTTTTCGCTCACGAACGGGCGCTTGAGCGCCGCGCCCATCTACCGGGGGCCGGAAACCTCACCCTTCCCGGGGGCAAGCCCGGTCATCAGCTCGAACGGCGCGACAAACGGGGTGCTCTGGGCCGTGCGCTCAGACGGCTACAATGGCAACAACGCAGCGCTGCTCGAAGCTTACGACGCGACCAACGTGTCGCGGCAGCTCTACACGAGTTTCCAGGCGGGCTCGCGCGACGTTCCGGGCGCGGCGGTCAAGTTCGTGGTGCCCTTGGTCGTCAACGGCCAGGTCTACGTCGGCACGCAGCATGAGGTCGATGTGTACGGGCTGCTTGCGCGATCCACGCCCGTCACCCCGCTTCCGAGCTTCTCGCCCGCGCCCGGCAATTACAACGCCGAGCAGGTTGTGACCATCTCGGACACGCTGCCCGGAGCTGCGATCCACTACACCATCGACGGCTCGACGCCGACCGCGAACTCCCCGCTCTATACGACGCCCATCCACATCGATAACTCGGTCTTGCTCCAAGCCGTAGCCGTCTCGGCCGGGGCCGCCCAGAGCGGCGCGGCGGTCGGCATGTACACCATCGCGGGCGCGCCGACCATCAACTTTCCCGTCGGGTTCTCGTCCGTCGCCGGGCTTCAGCTGAACGGAAGCGCGGTCCACTCGGACGACAGCCGCCTCCAGCTCACCACCGGCGGCACCTACCAGGCGGGCAGCTTCTGGTACGCGACGCCCGTGTCGATCCAGCGCTTCACAACCGACTACACCTTCCAGCTGTCCGGGCCCGCGCCGCTCGCGGACGGAATTACGTTCACCATCCAGGGCGTGGGAGCCTCGGCGCTCGGCGGCTACGGCGGCGGGCTCGGCTACGGCTCGGACCACTTCGGCGGGCCCGCGGGCATTCAGAAGAGCATCGCGCTCAAGTTCGACCTCTACAACAACGCGGGCGAGGGAACAAACTCGACGGGGCTCTACCTAAATGGCGCGCCCCCGATCGGAGCCTCAAACGATCTAACCCCTTTCGGCATCGTGCTCGCCTCGGGCGACATCATGGCGGTCCATGAAACGTACGATGGCAGCACCCTGACCATCACGCTCAGAGATACCCTAACGGGCAAGTCCGTCACCGGCTCGGTCACGGGCGACCTCACCCAGGTCGTTGGCGGGCCCACGGCGTACGTCGGCTTCACGGGCGGCACAGGCGGGCTCACGGCCAGCCAGAAGATCCTGAGCTGGACGTTCAATGGAATGCCTTGAGCAGAGTTTGGAGTCGGTGGGAGAACGAAGGGCGGCTCGCAATAAGGCTTCGAAACAATCTCGTATCCGTTACGGGGTTCGGGGCCGGGACTCCCGAATTTTCCACAATCTTTCATACTTGATCTGTAAATAAGAAGCTTCAGCAATTCCTGAGCGAATGTGGGTACACCGGTGTATCGAGCTCTGGAATCCCCCGAGCGAAGCCCGCTGCTCGGGCTGTAGCCTGCTTTTATTCTCCTAATCCCAAGAGAATACGCGCCGCAGGACGAATTGGGGCGGAGAAGCTTCCGGTATCTTAGGCTGCTTGGCTTCAGTCGGTTGTGTCAGTGTAGGCATAGAGCCTATTTCCAGCTGTCTTTCGGGATATGCGCCACCGCAACACTGCATATGCGATGGATTTTTGCGTTGGTTTGAGGTGGTTTAACCTTTTGCGACAGCTCTGGCGAGGCTTATAAGAGCCTGCCGCGACACCTCATCCTGCGGCCGCCGGTCTCCAGCGGCCGCACCGGCTCGAACAGCGGTGCCGGCTGCCTTCCTTCCTCGTGGAAGTTGCCCAGCCCCACCCCGACCAGCCAGTAGAGCTGCGCCTAAAGTAGGGCAACGCGCTCGCACAGAGCAAGCGCCATCGCGGCAAGCTCCTCAGCGCCGCTAGCCGCACAGAAGAGGTGAGGCTTGCGCGGAGCCGGCGGTCTCGAGCTTGAGCACGACGGTGCATGCCGTGCGGCGCTCCCCGCGCGAAACGGCCCAAACCTTCTCGGCCAAACTCCGAATTGCTGCTCTTATATACTCCTTATAGGAATTACGATTCTGATTTGTACAAAGTAGTACAGATGCTAAAAGGCTGGGTTTGCATTCCTAAGCGAGCACTCAAACGCCAGCAATCCTGATCTGTTCTGAAACCCACATCTTATGGACAGGCGACTCGCCGAAGGTTGACGCCTGTAAAAAAGACTTTTGCATTCCAGGTCTTTCGTCGAGGCTGGTCCTCATGCTCCTCGGTGGGCGGATCGGCGTTTAGAAGGGGCTGAACGTGAGCGCGACATTGGTGTGCGTCCACGCAAGAGTGAATCGGTTTTGAGTCTGGAAGGCTTACGCGTCGCGATGCTGCGCGATGGCTTGCGGCTGGCGCAAGGCCGGGCAGCTATGGGCGGATGCGAGGCCGAGCCCCGGATCCCTGGAAGCTTTCAACCGCGTAGATCAGCAGACGGTTCGCGCCGAAGTAGTTGGGGTCGCGGGCAGTACGGACTACAAAGTCACAGCAGAGCTCCCGCATTGAGCCGCCGCACCCGCACTCGCCCCACGCAAACCATGGCGGGCAAGGTTCTGGCCCCGAAGGTTCGGTCAAGGAGGCGGCACGCGTCGCGCCAGCGGGGGCGATTTGCTCGCCATCCTTTACTGGTTCTCCATGGCCTGAAACCAGAAAGCTCCTGTTTTGCGGGTGGGGTCACTTTAGCCGAGCTGCCGTGCGCGGGGGAGCGCGGTTCGGCCGCCGCGCTGCCCGGCGGCTCGGGCGCCCGCGCCCGGTGTGTGAAGCGGGCTTGTCCCCCGAATGGTTCATCCCCATTACTCCCTCATCCGCGAAACTGCGAGTAGGCCTGTTTCCCTCGCCGGTTCCGCGTTCCAACCTGAAGTCGCGGTGCGCTCGCTCTTGGCGGGTGCCGGGGCAGCTCGATTTCATCGGAAGTGACCAACGTAATCTGCACTAAAAACGAGGATGGAATGGTAAAGGAGTACAGCTATATAAAACACAACTATGCCCTACAAGCGTATAAGCAGAGCGGAGGCCGTGGACCTGGTACGCCATTGCATACGGAAAGGGGTCATCCAACTGTCCGGACATTTCCGAGAGGAGCTCGCGAAAGAAGATCTGACACTGCTGGATGCCTACCATGTCCTACGAACAGGAAATGTATTCAACGAGCCCGTGCTCGACGTTCGACGGCAGGAGTGGAACTACCGAATGGAAGGAGCCGAGCCGGATGGAAAGCACTTGGCGATTGTCTTTTGCTTCGAGTATCAAAACAGAGGCTTCCTGATTACATTGTTTTCCATCCGAGGTTGACCGGCGATGCTCCATCCTCTTGAACGGGGCAAGAAGGAAATTAAGCACATGCCCAACGACATGCCACGCTGCGCTGAATGCGGAAGTGCGGTGAAGGTGGAACGAGGGACCTACCTTTTCCGTGAAAGTGGACTGGACAATGTGGTCCTCAAGGGAATCGAGATTGTGCGCTGCCTGGATTGCGGCTGCGCGGACCCGATCATTCCAAAGCTGGACGGGCTAATTTGCGTACTCGCGCTTGCCGTCGTGACGAGCAAGCTGCCTCTTCCTGGGCCGCAAGTGCGCTACTTGCGGAAGTACCTCGGCATGAGCGGCGAGCAGTTCGCGCGGTTGCTGCACACGGACAAGTTCACCCTCTCGAAATGGGAGAACGGGGTCACCGCCGTCGGCTCAAAATCGGACCTGCTGATCCGCGCCGTCGTCCTTCACCTCGGGCGCGGGCTGCGGGGAGAAGGCGAGCAGGCAGTGCGTGCTTTTGAGCAGATAAATGAGGAGAGCACCCTACCTCCGCAGCGCATCGAGATCGATTCGGAAACATTGGAATACGAATACGCCTGAAAGGAGAGGGATACCGGAGCGAAACGAACAGGAACACCCGAACGGCACGCAGCCACGGGAGTTCGCCGCGCGCTCCCCTTCATGCGCGCCCAGCCTACAGCACCAGTGAAAACCCGAGGGATCCCTGCTGATCAAGCAGGCCGTTCCGATGCGAAACTTATGCCAGACAGCCTTTCTCCTTGAGCTAAGGGGAAATCCAGAGACTATAAGAGTCAATATACTCTAACAATACGGCAAGCTGTAGTTTCAGCAGTGCGCACTGCTGAAAGGGCGGCATCGCCGGTCAGCTCGAACGCAACTTCCACCCACAGCTGGAAGTGAAAAGCTGGTGGAAAGCGGCCCTAAAGCAATCTTATAAATACCTCAGCAGTATCTTGAGGCAGCCGAGCTGGACGAAGCCGAGGAAGTTTTCGGCATGGCGTTCCCATCGGGTGACTAGGCGGCGTAAGTTGTGCAGCCAGGCGAAAAGCCGTTCCACCTTCCAGCGCCTTCGATAGCAGTGCAGCGGCCGTCCAGGGTCTTGCCCCGCCGCCGATCAGCCGCTCCGGAAGCTCGTCGAGCAAGCTCGCGCCGAGCACCCCTTCGACAAGACGGCACTCCGCCGGGCTAGCGCTTTCAACAGATACGGCGGGAGGTAAATCGTCACCAGAGGTGATAGAGACGATCTTGGAGCCTTTGCCCCAGCGCGTCGGCCCGACGGCGAGCCCCCCTTTTTCGCGCTCGCGAAGGTGGCATCCACGAACGCTTCGTCCAGGTTCAAGCGGCCTCGGTCGTGCAGGTGGACAGCCAGCAGCTTCAACGCTTCGGTCAGCTTGCCCGACCGGATCCACTGTTGAAAACGCCGATGGCAGGTCTGGTACGGCGGGTACCGCTCCGGCAGCTCGCGCCAGTGCGCGCCGGAACCGAGCACCCAAAACACACCGTTGAGCATAGCGCGGGTTTTATGCCAGGGCCGTCCCCGGTTGTCCTCGCGACGCACGGACCTGAGCACCGGCTCGACAATCGCCCACTCTTCATCCTTCAAGTCCCAGCGTCCGCGCATCGGCTGAACGGAGTACTCCAGAGCACGTCCAGTATGCCGCCAAACACGCCTCAGATGTTTATGAGACCGCTCCTATCCCGGGCGGCCCGGCTGCGCTCGCTGCCGCTCGGGAGCTGTTTGCATGAAGAATTAGGCAGGGGCAAATGCCAGTTGTGGCATGATGCAGTTCGTGATGCAGCCTCACCCGCTACGGGACTGGCAAGTTGGCGAGCAAACTAAGGCTCTAGCAAATCTTCGCAGAAAGGTACTTCGGTAATGCGTGTAGCCCTAAATCTTTTATCGGCGATGCCGATAAACACTGACATGGTGATTGAATTTACAAATTCTGCGAATGTTCCTACGGACGGAAAGCTTAAACTTTCAGGCATGAGCCTACTACAGCATCTCGAAGAACTTAGGAATCGATTGGTTAGGTCACTTGGTTCCCTGGTTGTAGGGTTTGTAGTCGCTTACTCTTTTGTTGACAAGCTCATTGCATTCATTCAACGACCATTGCTCAACATAGGGCTGAAAATGACTATGACTCATCCGACTGATGCGCTTGATCTAAAATCACAACCGCTCTCGCGACCGGAACCTTCATTGCCAGCCCTTTTATTTTCTATCAGTGCTGGCTCTTCATTTCACCTGGGATGTACGCACGCGAGAAGCGTTATGTGCTGCCTTTCATGTTTGCCGCAGTAGGGCTGTTTTTTGCAGGAGCCTGGTTCGGCTACCGTTATGTATTACCAGGCGCAATAATCTTTTTAGTTCAGGACATTGGTAAAAACTTTTCGCACGTGATTACAATTGAAGACTACTCTAGTTTTTTCTTGGCAGTAATATTTGGCTTGGGCATCACATTTGAGCTTCCAGCGGTGATGTTCTTCCTGGCCCTGTTCGGGATTGTTAATGGTAGATTTTTTTAAAGCACTGCCGCTACGCGGTTTTGGCTATTTTCATGGTTGCCGCTGTGCTCTGCCCTGACCCTAGTCCTATCGGCATGTGTATCTTTGCATCTCCCATGCTCGTCCTTTACTTCCTCGGGGTTGCCTTAGCATTCGCAATTCATGCTGATCGCCATGGCAAGTTATTCACTAATTAGCCTAGTACCATCATCTATGTTAACTGATGATAAGGCACTTCGCTACCGAGGGCGCTTCACCCCACCGCATAGTCATCAGCCGCTTGACGCCGAACACGGCCTCATAAAACGTAAACGCTGCGTCACAGTCGCCGGCAACTGCCAAGTGTAGGTTCGTGTTTATCCCCGCTCCTTTTCTGCCTGAGCAAGTGCGTATTCAGCTCGCAGTTCTCACTTTGTCTGCAATTTTTGAAGTGTGGCCCCTCGCTTGCAGCTACTGGCGAGAGGGCGCGCGGACGCCCACCACACTCTTATTTTCCTCCAAGGTCCGCTGAAGAAAAGTTTCCTACGTGAGTTCTTCTGCTTGATCCGCAACTCACTTCTCGCATCCCGCGCCCTGCCCTTTCTTCTTGCGGCCAGCGCGGCGCACGCGCAGGCGTTCCTGCCGGAAGCGGCATCGCCGTTGCCCGACGCGCCCCTGCCTGTGTCGCCGGTGCTGCGTGCAGCCCTGCCCGCAAAAGATCCGGCGTTCGCGCTTCCTCGCGGCTGGCGCCCGCACCCCGCCGCATCGCGTTCGAACGCGCCCGGCAAGGTAGGCTATTACCTTTGCAGCACGGTATCCTTGCGTGTCCCGCTCGAAGCCTTCGCCGTCGCCGGCGTGCCCGCTCTCACCGCGCCCCCTCATCTGCCGCAGGCACCTTCGAGCGACGACCCGGTGCTTGCCCAGCTGTACCAGCATGCGATCGACGCCTACGGCGACCAGATCGATGTTTGGCGGCGGGTGAGCGAAACAGAACTGCGCACCCGCGGCTACCGGCTTGGCGTCGGCCTGAGCATGGCGGAAACGCGCCAGCTTTTCTCGAACCTCGTGCTGCCGCTCACCCTGCGCCAAGAAGCGCGGTACATCCCCGCTCCGGTCCACTCGGACTTTTCCGAGCGCCTCGGGCACGCCCTTGCCTCCGTCGTAGTGACGCACAACGACGCGGGTGACGCGGTTCCGAACTACTCGAAGCTGGGCGGGACGGTCGCCGCCGCGTTTGTCGCGAAATCCGTGTATGCCAGAACCTTCCACGCACCCGCGCTCGACTCGACGCACTTCGCGGCGCGCTACATCGCCTACAGCCTGGCTGGCGACGCGGCGACGAACACGGTACACGAGCTGACCCGCGCCGCGCCGCGCGCGAGCCGGACATTAGCTTCTATGAGCTGCACGGCCGCGCGAGCGAGGAAAGCTACTACCCGCTGTCCCTCGGCGGCAAGCTTGTTTACTGGCTGCGCTCGACCTACGCCGCGCGCAACTTCGCTTCCGCCGTGCTGCTGGCGAGCCGCCCGGTGATCTTAAAGGAGCCCGCCGAACCGTCCGAGGGCGACCCGAGCACTTATGGCGGCTACCCGGATTATGACAGCGCCTACAACCATTTCGGCGAAGCACTTCTTGGCTGGAAGGACGGCATCGAGAACGACGCGCGCTACCGGGCGAAGCGGCTCGGGGCCGGGTTCGCGGAATCGGAAACGCAGGAGCTGCTCGCGAACTTCGCCGTCCCCATTCTGTTCGACATGGATCCTCGCTACGTTCCGCTTAGCGCGGGGCACACCGCCGGCGCACGGTTCGGCCACGCCGTCGAGGGGCTTTGGGTTACCCACACCGACGCGGGCAGCCGGATCGTGAACCTGCCGGTGTTGGGCGGTACCGTGGGCGCGGCGTTTCTGGCGAAGGAGGTACACTGTCCGTAGTTGGGGCTTGCGGGGCTCCAATCGACAAATGTGTTCGCGAAAACCGTTTCGGTGAACCTGGCCGCGGACGCGATCTATAATATCCTCGGCGAGTTTGTCCGGCGCAAGGGCTACTGAACCGGCCGTGTACCCGACAATGTGCGGTTCTTTGGCTCTCAGTAGACGCCGTCCTTCATGCAATGGCATTTCATGGTGGCGGAGGAGCGGCTCGCGGTTCTATACGAAACTCATATCAGCCGCGGGTGCTGGCATGCTGGAGCAGGGCGGCACCGTCTTTTACAATGTGGCCGCATGCAATGAGGGGTGCCGGCTGGTAAACCAGGCGCGGCTCTTTGACGTGCGGGCGGCGGGCTGATTATGGCTGCTGCATGAAAGCTGGATGGGATGCAAGAGCGAAGCCCGGGCAGCGGGTTACGGCGGTGATCTAGGCGGAATCCTGCTGAGGCCTTACACCAGGAAGCATGGCCGACGTGCTGCGCACCCTCACCTTCACTCGCAAGAAATCCCTGGTTCCGGCGTCCGTGTTTGAAGCCGGGCTGCACACCGATGCCGCGCTGGAGGCGCTGGTGGAAGGCACGCGTACTACGGTGCTGGCCTGGGTCGGAGCCCTAGCTCCGGAGCTGGCCGGAGCAGCCGCTCACTGCTTAGATCTACTCGTCCTGCTGCCGCCGGAGCTGGCACAGAGGCTGAGCATACCGGCGAACCTGGCAGTGGCTTCTCGGATTGC
>CAXTUV010000043.1:0-8127 GCA_964247445.1 uncultured Acidobacteriaceae bacterium
CACTGGTCCGTGGACGGCGGCGCTGCCCCGTGGTCCGGCGTGCCGGAAGTGGAAAGCTTCAGCTGGGCGGAGCTTGCGCCCGCGCGCGAGGCCGTTGTTCGTGAGATGGATCGGGCGGTTCGGGACGGCAGCGGGCCGGAGCGCCTGGCGGAGCGCCTGAGCTCCCTGGACCCGCGTGCCGTGGATTTGGGAACAGCCGACCCACGCATGGAGCGGCTCCTGCTCGGGCTTTTCACCGAAGGCAGCGGCACGCAGCTGTACTCAACAAGTTTTGTGCAGGCTGCCGGGCTTACGCTGGCACGGCGCGCGCAGCCGGAAACGTTGCTGCTGCGGTTCGGCCCCCGGCGCAGGGCGGCAAGTTTAAACGACCTGCTCCAGCAAAGGGCGCAAAGCGCGGAACTGGATGCGGACGGCGCGTTGCTCGACGCCGATATGGCTGTGTGGTACACCTGGCTTGCCATGCGCAAAGGAGACGCGCGCGTACGCTTGCTGGCGTGGGTTGAAAGCCGGGGTGAGGCCTTTGTCGCGGGGCCGGGCGTCGTGCGCGGGGCGGAAAGCACAACACCGGTGACCATGCCCGAGGTTCTTGCCATACTGGAGCAAAAGCCCGAATCGCAGTTGGGATGACTCGGGTCCGGTGCGGCTGGTTCAGCTCAAGCTCTGCCTAAGAAGAGTCGGTTTTTGCCGCGCCAGGATCAGGATAAGCTCGCCGAAAAGAGTATTCGCCCAGGCGAACCAGGGACGGGTGTACTTTGCGGCGTCATCGAGCCAAAAGCTCTCGTGCATAAAGTGCGTACCGGCTGTCGAGTCGCGTAGGGTGCGGAGGCAGGCGATCGTTTCCCGGTCGTCGGTCGATGAGAACGCGCGGAAGATGATGGACATGGGCCAAATCCAACCAAGGCCCTCGTGCGGGCCGCCGACGCCCTCACCCGCCTTGCCCTTGAAGAAGTAGGGATTCGCGGACGACAACACAAACGCGCGGGTGCGCTCGTACACCGCTCGGTCCTCCGGGTCGACGCAGCCGAGGTAGTCGAGCGAAAGCAGTCCGGGCGCGTTCGCGTCGTCCATGCGCAGCGTGTTGCCGTAGCCGTCCACCTCATAAGCCCAGATTGTTCCGGCTTCAGTCTGGAGATAGCCGTACCGCGTGAGAGCTGCCTTCACCTCGGACGCGAGCGCGCGGGCATCGCTCGCAAGCGCGTCATCATGGATGGCGGCGGCAAGCTCGGCAAGCTGCCCGAGCGAGCGTACCGCGAACAGATTCGCCGGGATGAACAGCGGGTAGACGCAAGCGTCATCCGAGGGGCGGAAGCCGGAAAAGATCAGCCCCACGGGCCGGGCCGGGTTGCCATAGCCGTCGAGTGGGAGCGAGTCGGTCGGCGCATACGCGGCGCGCTGAAAGTGGTACGGTCCGGGGCCGTCCTTGCGCTGCTGCTCGCGAAAAGTCTTGACGGTGAGCGCCGCCGCAGCACGCCATTGCGAGTCAAAAGCGGCGGTCGAGCCTGTCGCCTGCCAGTAGCCGTGCGCCAGGCGGATGGGGTAGCACAACGAGTCGATCTCCCACTTGCGCTCGCCCACACCGGGTTTCAAATCAGTATGGTCTTGCGTCGACCAACTTAAAGGTTTGCTGGTGGTGCTGGGCAGGAAAGCATTCGCGTACGGGTCCAGCAGAATGCACCGGCTCTGCCGCCGGATGACGCCCTCGATCAGCGTCGCGAGCTTCGGGTCCTGCTTCGAGAACGGCAGGTACGGCCACACCTGCGCGGACGAGTCGCGCAGCCACATCGCGTCGATGTCGCCGGTGATGACGAAGGTGTCCGGCTTGCCTTCAAACACGCCGGGGGTGACCGTGGTGTCGAGCGTGTTCGGGAGGCAGTTCCCGAAGATGAGCGCAAGCTCCGGGTCGCCAATCTCCTTGCTCACCGACGCAATCGCGGCTTCCACCGCGGGCGAAGTAAACCGGCGCTCCCCCGGAGCAGGGCGCTTGGTGAGCGCGGGGGTGCTTTCCTGGACGGCGGATTGGGAGAACGCGGGCAAGCGGGTCGCGGAAAGAGCGACGGCGGAGCGGAGGAAAGCGCGGCGGGTAGGGTGTACGTTCATGAGGTTTGCTTGTGGTGTGTGCCTGGAAAGGGCGGGGTGTGGACGGTGCTTGCTGGTCAAGGGAAAGCAGATCCTTCGCTGTGCTCAGGATGACGCCCTGTTCCATCCGAGGATTTCACCTTTCACTTCCACAAGAGGTGTCATCCTGAGAAGCGGAGTGCCCAGGGACCTGCTTTCCTTCATGATTCCTGACCCGGCTTCGAGGGGGTTTACACCGTCAGTGACGGCGGCGCCTTCTCCGGCGCGACTGCGAGCGTGGTGTTCGGCTGCGCGCTCAGCTCAAAAGCTAAGTGCCCACCATGCCCGATCTCCTCGAAGCTCACCCATAAACGGTCCAACGGCTTGCCGTTCAGCGACACCGACTGTACATACACCGCGTCCGCCGAGGGCTTCTTCGCCTCGATCACCAGCTCCTTGCCGTCCCCTACCGCAACCGTTGCTTTCTCGAACAGCGGCGAGGTCAGCACGTAGTTGCCGCTCACCGGGTCGACCGCGTACATGCCGAGCGCGCTGAGCAGGTACCAGGCGGACATCTGCCCGCAGTCCTCGTTGCCCTCCAGGCCGTTCGGGTCGTTGCGGTACATGGCCTGCCGCAGGGAGGCGACGCGCGCTTGCGTCTTCCAGGGCTGGCCCGCGTAGACGTAAAGGTACGCGATGTGGTGCGAGGGCTCATTGCCGTGCGCGTACTGGCCGACCAACCCGGCGATATCCGGCGGGGCGTTCGCGGGCAGCGTCGAGGGCACGGTAAACAGCGCGTCGAGCTTTGTGACGAACGGCTCGCGCCCGCCCCACAGCTCCATGTAGCCCTTCACATCGTGCTGGATGCCGAAGGTGGTCTGCCAGGCGTTCGACTCGGTGTAGTCGCGGTATTTGTCCGTGTGGCCCAGGTCGATGGGGTTGAACGGCTCAGGATACTTGCCGTCCGAAAGCCGGGCCCGGATGAACTGCGTTTTAGGGTCGAATAGGTGCTGGTAGTTCTGTGAGCGCTTGCGCTGGATGGCAGCGTCATCATGGCGGCCCACCGCGTCGGCCACGTGGGAAACTGCCCAGTCGTTATAGCAATACTCGAGCAGCTTCGATACCGATTCCTCTATCTTGTCAGCGGGAATATAGCCGAGGTCGCGGTAGTACCCCAGGCCCTCCCAGTTGTCGTCCATGTTGCGCTTCCGCATCACGGCGTAGGCGGCGTCATTGTCGATGCCGGGCAGCTTTTTGCGGATTGCCTCGGCCATGACGGAAGCCGAATGGTACCCGGTCATGGTGCCGGTTTCCTTGCCTTGGAGCGGCCATACGGGCATGCCCGCCGGGCTGGTTTCGGCCATGCGCGTCAGGTTATTCACCATCCCCGGCACACGGTCCTTGAGGAACAGCGTGTACGAGGGGTGGAGCGCGCGGAAGGTGTCCCACAGCGAGTACGCCGTGTAGTTTTCCTCCCCGGTCTTGAGCGTGTGGGTTTGCCCGTCCATGCCCATATACTCGCCATTCGCGTCGGAGTAGGTGGTGGGCGCGACCAGCATGTGGTAAAGCGCGGAGTAGAAAATCACGCGGCTGTTCGCGTCCGTGGTCTCGATCCGGATGCGGTTCAGCTCCTTGTTCCAGGCCTCTTTGGACGCGGCGCGGGTGCCCTCGAAGTCGTAGCCCGGCATTTCGGTTTGCAGGTTCTTCATGGCATTCGCGACGGACACGCCGGAAATGCCGCAGCGGACCAGAATCTGATCGTTCGCCGCAGGAGTGTAGTGGATCGCGGCGCGCACCAGCTTGCCGTTTGCCTCCTTGGTGCCGCCGGCCAAAACCGTGCCGTCCTGCTGGAGGTCGACGGTCGCGAAGGGCTTGGAAAACTGCATGGCGAAAAAGATTTTGCGCCCGCCCGCCCAATCCTCCACCTGCCGGTAGCCGGTCACGGTTTGCGTGTCGACGACGGTGATCGTTGCCTGCTTCACCGGGTGGTTGATGGTTTTGGTCTTGCTGTCTACTTGGTCGTCCGCATAAGCGTGAGCCATGTCGAGCACAAAGTGCGCGTCGCCCGCCTTCTGAAACGTGTAGCGATGAAGCCCGACGCGCGTGGTCGCGGTCAGCTCGGCGAGCACCGCGCGGTCCTTCAGCGGCACGGAATAGTAGCCGGGCGTCATCACCTCGTCGGCATGCGAAAACGGCGCGCGATAGCCTGCCTGCGGGTTGTCACGCGACCCGGACTCCCACTTCACCGGGCCGACGTTGGGGATAAGCAGCACGTCGAGCATGTCGCCCGCGCCCGTGCCCGAAAGGTGCGTGTGCGAGAAGCCCTGGAGCGAGCGGTCCGCGTCATAGTAACCCGAACACCAGTCCCACCCCGTGGTGTAGGTGTCGGGCGAAAGCTGCACCGCGCCGAAGGGCATGGTCGCGCCCGGAAAAGTGTGGCCGTGGCCGCCTGTGCCGACGCGGATATTGACGTACTGCGTCAGGTCCTCGGCTTCGGCCTTCTGCGAACGGCAGCCGGGCAGCATCGGGACAATGCCTGCAGCGGTGGCGGTGGCGAGGAACGTGCGGCGTGTGAGCATGGGCGTGCGGTCCTTTTAAGGGCAGGGCTGGAATCGTTTCCTGTCTACCATAGACGGATTTTCCCATTTCTGGCGAGCAAGTCGTGTAGGCTGCTCTTTTCGTGACGGAGGTGCGGGGTTGAGGGCTGGTCGGTGCGCACTTGGGATGTGCTTGCTCGCGGCAGGAGCCGGGGCGCAGCAGGTTTCGCTCATGCCCATGCCCGCGAAAGTGCAGCGTGCGGATGGGGCCTTGGTGGTGACGCCCGCGGAAGGGCTGTCCCGGTTTACTGTCAACTTCGACCGACATGATGGGCAAAGGGGAACATCGTCCGACCAGCGATTGCTGGACGCAACCCACCGCATGTTGGTGCGCCTGGACCGCAAGTGTGGGGGCGACATCCTGCGCTCTTCTGCTGCCGTGCCGCCCGCCGCTCCCGCGGTCCTTACCATCTCCGTGAGCGGCGCGGGCGAGCCGGTGCAGGGCATCGACGAAGACGAGAGCTACTCATTGACTGTCACTCCGCAAAGCGCCAAGCTGATCGCCGCAACCGACGTGGGTGCCATGCATGGGATGGAAACCCTGCTCCAGCTCGCCGGGAACGCGGGCGGCGCATGCGTCCTCCCGGCAGTCACCATTGAGGATAGCCCCCGGTTCCGCTGGCGCGGGTTCATGCTCGACACAAGCCGGCATTTCGAGCCGGAGCCGGTAATCCTGCGCCAACTGGACGCGATGGCGGTCGCCAAGCTCAATGTGTTCCACTGGCACCTTTCGGACGACCAGGGCTTTCGCGCCGAGTCGCTCGTCTTCCCCAGGCTTACCGGCGCGGCTTCGGATGGCGATTTCTACACGCAGGCACAGATGCGCGAAGTCGTCGCGTACGCGGCGGCGCGGGGCATCCGTGTGGTGCCGGAGTTCGACATGCCCGGCCACACTTCCAGCTGGATCGTGGCCTACCCCTCGATCGGGTCTGAGAAGATCGACGCGCTGCCGACCGTGTTCGGCATTCCGGTGGCGGAGCTCGACCCGTCCCAGGAAGCTACCTTCAAGTTCATCAATAAATTCGTCGGCGAGATGAGCGCGATCTTCCCGGACCAGTATTTCCACATCGGCGGCGACGAAACAGAAGGGAAGGGCTGGCTCGCGAACCCGCGCGTGACGGCCTTCATGCAGAAGAAGGGCTTCAAGACGCCCGGCGAGCTGCAAGCTTACTTCAACCAGCGGCTGCTGCCGATCCTCGAAAAGCACGGCAAGCGCATGGTCGGGTGGGATGAAATCCTCGCCCCGACGCTGCCCAAGGACATCGTGGTCGAAAGCTGGCGCGGGGTGGACTCGCTCGCCGCCGGGGCCAAGCAAGGGTACGACGGAATCCTGGCCGCGCCCTACTACCTGGATGCCGAGAAAACTTCGGCGCAGATGTTCCTGGCCGACCCCATCCCGGCGGACACGACGCTTTCGCCCGACGAGCAGGGGCGCATTTTGGGCGGCGAGGCCGCGATGTGGGCCGAGCAGATCAACGCCCAATCCGTGGACAGCCGCGTGTGGCCGCGCACGCTAACCGTGGCGGAGCGGCTGTGGTCGCCGCGCGAGGACCGTGATGTGCCCGACATGTACGCGCGGCTGCGGCGGACCTCCCTCGAGCTTTCGAACTTGGGCGTCGAACACCTGTCCGGTCCGCAAGCGATGCGCGACAGCTTGGCCGAGCGGCGCGACCCCCCAGCGCTCGACACGCTCGCCTCGGTTTTGGAGCACACCGACGCGCTCACCTCGCTCGACCGGCTGGTGGATGCAGTGGCCGCCGACCCGCCCGCGCGCCAGCAGATGGCCGGGCAGGTGGAGGCGGTTGTGGACAGCAAACCGCAAGCCGGCACGGACCCGAAACAGGACCGGAGCGGGGACGTGCCGCAAGGCTTTCCATCGCCGCGTCCCGAGGCTATGGAAGCATTGCGGGAGCGGTTCCGCGCTTGGCAGGAAGCCGTGCCGGGCTTGGTCGCACTCAGCCGTTCCACGCCCAGGCTGAATGACATCGAGCCGTTGGCGTTGGAGCTGGGTGATCTCGGCGCGACAGGACTGGAGGCGCTCGCGTTCCTAGAGTCGGGTCGCCCGGCTCCGCCGAGTTGGGGAGCGCGGGCGCGGGCGGCGCTTGAGAACGCAAGCGGCTCCAAGGCTCTCGTTCGGTTCGCGGTGCTGGTGCCCATGAAACTCTTGGTGGAAGCCGCCGAGGCGAGACGGTAAACCCGCCTACGCTGTGTGAGTACCACCAGACTTGTGCAGCCCGGGTGGTAGCCTGACCCAGAATGAGCTTGGGCAAACGCATCGGTTGGGCCGTGTTATCGGCCATTCTGCTCAACTGGGCATTTCCCGTGGCAGGCCCGCTGCCGCCGTGGCGCGGGGTACTGGGCACGGTCGCGCTCTTGCCGCTGCTCTACGCCCTGCTGCGTCCACAGGCGGTTCGGCAACCGCGGTATCTGCTCCACTCCGCGCTTACGGGCTACGCGGGCGGGGTGCTTTGGTACGGGCTCAACTGCTATTGGATTTACGCGACCATGCACCAGTTCGGGGGGATCGCCCCGGCGGCTTCGGCGGGCATCTTGGCGCTGTGCTGCCTGATTGTGGGCGGGTACTGGGCGCTGTTCGGCTTTCTGCTGGCGGTTCTCCGCAAGGGCTTCGGGCGGCTGCTGTGGGCGGCCTGCGCCATACCATTCCTGTGGGTTGCGGTGGAGTACCTTGCCGCCCACTTCACTTGCGTCCCGTGGGACCAGCTCGGGTACGCGGAGGTCGACAACCTCGTGCTCACGCGTGTCGCGCCCTGGACCGGGGTCTATGGAATTTCCTCGGTGCTCGCCGGGGTCAACGCGGTGTGGCTCGGCGTCTTCTTCGCGCGCAGCCCACGCCGGCGCATGCGCTTCGCGGGCGGGGCGTTTGCGCTTACCTGCGCGCTGCAAGCCGGGTCGCTGCTTCCGGGCCGGCCGGCACCGGCGGGGCATTTGGCGGTTCTGGTTCAGCCCGACCTGCGCGTCGGCGCGGAGGGTGGGGACGAAAACGATTGGGTCGACACGCCTGGCCGCCCTGAGTGGACCCGTCGTACCGGCGAGCTGCTTGCCTTGAGCGAGCGCGCGTGCACCCCCTACCTGCTGGGCATGCCGCAGCCCAAGCCGGTCGAGGTGCGGCGCGTGTGTCCGCCGAGGGAGCGCCCCGACCTGGTCATCTGGCCCGAGTCGCCCTCGGCGTTTCGCTCCTGGGACCCACGATTCATGGTCCTGCTCGCGCAGCTCACGGGAGGCACGGGTGCGACCACCATCGTCGGCGTGCCCACCATGGATCTGGTCGGGCACATCTATAACGCGGCGCTCGTCACCCGGCCGGACGGTGCGCGCCTCGGCGAGTACCGCAAGGTGCACCTGGTTCCCTGGGGCGAGTACGTGCCGTTCGCGCGTTTTTTTTCGTTTGCCGGCACGCTCACGCAAAACGTCGGCCGGTTTACCCATGGAACCGCGCGGCCTGCATTTATCCTGC
>CAXTUV010000043.1:8137-11034 GCA_964247445.1 uncultured Acidobacteriaceae bacterium
TAACGCGGCCCGACGGCCACACCGCAGGAATCTTTATCTGCTACGAGTCGGTATTCGCCGACGAGGTCCGGCTCTTCGCCAAAGCCGGGGCGGAGGTGTTCGTCAACATCTCCGACGACGGCTGGTACGGCGACACCAGCGCCCCTTGGCAACACCTGAACATGGCGCGCATGCGGGCCATTGAGAACCGCCGCTGGATCATCCGTGATACCAACTCCGGCGTGACCGCGGCCATCGACCCACAGGGCCGCGTCACCGAGTCGATGCCCCGGCACCGCCTGGGCTCGCTCGCGGTTGACTACGGCTACCGGACGGGGCAGACGTTCTACACGCGCCATGGCGACCTGTGGGCCTGGGTGTGTGAAATACTCACGCTGGCGGCGCTCGCGTTTGCGCTGTTGGGGAGACGACATGCTGAGCGACCTTGAATTCCTGTACACGCCGGTCCGCGAAAAAATCGCCGGGCTGCGGGAGTATCTTTGACCCGGACGGCCTGAGGGCGCAGTCGGCTGAGATCGAGCGGAAGCTGGGCGACCCGGCGCTGTGGGCCAATCCGGCGCTCGCGCAGCCGCTGATGCGGGACCGCAAGCGGGTCGACGCGCTGCTGGCCGATGCCGCCGAGCTCGACCGGCGCACGGGTGATGTGGAAGCCTACTTCGACCTGCTGCGCGAGGGCGAGCCGGTGGATGCGGACCTTCAGCGTGAAATCGACGGGCTCTCCAGGTTTGGAGATACACTGGAGCAGCGCACCCTGCTGGGTGAGGAAACCGACCCGCTGAACGCGATCGTGACGGTACACCCCGGCGCGGGCGGGACGGAGTCGCAGGACTGGGCCGAGATGCTGATGCGCATGTACCTGCGCTGGGCCGAGCGCCAGGGCTTCAAAACCGAGATGAACGACTACCAGGACGGGGAAGAGGCCGGCATTAAATCCGCGACTTTCACCGTCACGGGCGAGTACGCTTTCGGCCTGCTGGGCGGCGAAACGGGCGTGCACAGGCTGGTGCGGATTTCGCCGTTCGACCAAGCCAAGCGCCGCCATACCTCGTTCGCCAGCGTGTATATCTCGCCTGAGATCGACGATACGATCGAGATCGACATCAAGCCGGATGAGATCCGGACCGACACCTACCGCTCAGGCGGCAAGGGCGGGCAGCATGTCAATACCACGGACTCGGCGGTGCGCATCACGCACCTCCCGACCAACATCGTGGTCCAGTGCCAAAACGAGCGCTCACAGCACAAGAACCGCGAAAAGGCGATGAAGATGCTGCGCTCGCGCCTGTACGAGTTCGAGCTTGAAAAGAAGCGCGAAGCGACCCGGCAAATCGAGGACGCGAAGCTCGACATCAAGTTCGGCTCGCAGATTCGTTCCTACGTATTGCAGCCCTACCGCATCGCAAAGGACCATCGGACCAAAGTCGAGGTAGGCGACGTGGACGGGGTGCTGGACGGGGCGCTCGGGCCGTTCCTGGAGGGGTACTTGAAGGCGCGGCGCGGTGGGGTGCCGGTTCCCGCGGGCGGGGATGAGTTAGAAGTGTGAAGGCAGGGTAGAGGGAGAAGTGAAAGTAAACACACTCCGCTTCGCGCTTCCAAATCGACCGCTTCGCTTTGCCGTTTGACGCCATCTTTATATGCAGGGAAGAGGTGGCCGGTGAACGAGCAAGCAACGATTGAACGAATCCTGAAAGAAACGAAAACCATCGCCGTCGTGGGCCTGAGCGACAAACCGGACCGGGACAGCTTTCGCATCGCGAAATACATGCAGGACGCCGGGTATACGATCGTGCCGGTAAATCCGGAGGTCGAGAGCGTGCTTGGCGAGCGGGCGTACCCGGACGTGGACGCGGCCGCTGCGGAGCACAAAATTGACCTAGTCAATATCTTTCGCCGACCGACGTTTGTGCCGGAGATTGTTAAGGATGCCATGCGTTTAAAGCTGCCCGCGGTGTGGCTCCAGCTTGGGATTATGCACGACGAAGCGACCGACTGGGCCGAGGCGGACGGCATCCTCGCCGTCGCGGACCGTTGCCTCATGGTGGAACATCAAGCCTGGCTCAGGAAGGGCGGCGGGCAGTGACCTTTACCTCGACCCATGCGCGCGCGTTCGTCGGGACTGACATCACTGTCACGATCACGGCTGGAGAGAACGAGTCGATCGCGGACGTATCCGTGCAGCTGGATGGCTTCTGGCTTGAAGAGTTGGCGTTAAGTTCGGGAACGGAAAAGTATGAGCGCAGCTTCTCAGGCGTGGGTGCGAGCTGGCCCGGTGCGGAGCACGAGCTGATCGTGACCGCGCGGGACGCGGACGGCGGCGTGCACGGCGCGACGACGCGGTGGACGGACTCCTAAACCGCCTGTGCGGCTTGCGACCCCTTCGGGACGGGTTCTCATTGAAGTTTCACTTAGCTTGCGGACCGCAAAGCCCGCAGCCTACGCCAGCGGCGGGCGAAAAGCGACAGGCAGACAGCCGAGGCTATCCCCACCAGTAGGTCGGCGGCAAAGGCTGATCCTCGGTCGCCGCGGGTCAAAGCATAGAAAAAGTCCGCGCCGAATAAAACGGCAGCTATCAGCTGCGACCACATCACAAGCTTGGCTGGGCTGACTTTCACGGTTCCCTCGTGCGGCGAAAACCTGAGCATAAGGTGCTTAGCACGATTTACAGCTCCAAGCCGTTACTTTGGTGCGGACTTTTCCCGTTTCGGGAAAGCCGTCTCGCGCAGGCGGTCCAGTTCCGCTACACGCTGCGCCAGCAGCTTCTCGCGGCCTTGGTCGGTGGGCTGGTAGTAGCGGCGGCCGGCAAGCGAGGGCGGCAGGCAGGTCATCCCGGCTGCCACGCGGTCTGGTTCATCGTGCGCATATTGGTAGCCCGTGCCGTAGTCCATCTCGCGCATCAG
>CAXTUV010000043.1:11044-11870 GCA_964247445.1 uncultured Acidobacteriaceae bacterium
AACGGGCTCCGGGCGGGTTTCTTCCACATCCTTCTGCGCCGCGTTCCACGCGAGGTATACGGCGTTCGACTTGGGCGCGAGCGCCAGGTACACCGCCGCTTCCGCGAGCGCAAGCTCACCCTCGGGCGCGCCTAGGAAGTCGAAGGTATCCCGTGCGGATAGGCATAGGTTCAACGCCTCCGGCGCGGCCAGGCCGATGTCCTCGACCGCCATGCGCGTGAGCCGGCGCGCCAGATAGCCGGGATCCTCGCCCGAGTGGAGCATGCGCGCCAGCCAGTAGAGCGCCGCGTCGGGGTCGGAGTTGCGGATGGATTTGTGGAGCGCGGAGATGAGATTGTAGTGCTCCTCGCCGGATTTGTCGTAGAGCAGGGTGCGGGTTTGCAGTGCCTGCCTAGCTTGCTCCTCCGTGATCTGGCCCGTCGCGAGCTGCGCCGCGGACTCAAGCGCGTTCAGGGCATTGCGGGCATCGCCGCCTGTACTCGCGGCAATCAGCAGGAGCGCGTCAGGCGCGGCAGCAAGGAGGCCAAGCCCGCCAAGGCCCCGCTCGCGGTCGTCCAAAGCCCGCCGCAGCAGCTCGATCACAGCTGATTCTTCAAGAGCATGGAGCGTGTACACGCGGCAGCGGGACAGCAGCGCCGCATTCAGCTCGAAGCTTGGGTTCTCGGTGGTCGCCCCGATAAGCCGGATCGCGCCCCGCTCGACATAAGGTAGAAACGCGTCCTGTTGGGCGCGGTTAAACCGGTGAATCTCGTCGATAAACAAGAGCGTACGCGCGCCGTGGGCGGCTGCCTGCTCCGCCTCGGCCATGACGGCCTTGATCTCCTTG
>CAXTUV010000044.1:0-11808 GCA_964247445.1 uncultured Acidobacteriaceae bacterium
GATCAAGGGCATGCCCGTTCATCACGGCGTTGCAGCATCGCCGACGGGATCCGGCACATGTGCGCGATGAGCAATTCTAAACCCGGCGTCCAAGAAGCCAGTCCATCCTTGCCGCATACCGAACCCGCCTTCGCAGTCGAGCGGCCGAGCTACGCCGCCCGGTTCCGCTGCATCGGCGCGAGCTGCGAGGACACCTGCTGCCGGGACTGGGCCATTCCGCTCGACAAGGAAACGTACAAGCGATATCGGCAGTTTCCGCCGGACAAGCTCGGCCCTGTGGTACAGCAATACGTGTCCATCAACGCGACGCCCAACGCGCCCGAAACCATCTTCGCGCGCATCCTGCCCGCGCCGTCGGGCTCGTGCCCGTTTTTCGGGGCGGACCGCCTTTGCGCGGTGCACCGTGAGTACGGCGCTGATCTGCTGTCGGCAACGTGCTCCACATACCCGCGCGCGTTGAACGTTGTTGAGGGGGTGCTCGAAGGCTCGCTGATGCTGTCCTGCCCTGAGGCGGCAAGGCAGGTGCTGCTCGTTCCCGACTCCACCCGGGCTGTCGGAGATTTGCACTCGGGCGAGTTCCGCACCGATGCCGCGCTCCGTCCCGCAAGGAACAGCACCAAGCCATATGGCCATTTTCACGCCATCCGGGCTTTGCTGGTCGAGATGATTCAGGACCGCTCCCGGCCCTTGTGGCAGCGGCTTGTGTTCATCGGCTCCGTATGCCGGAGCCTGGACGGGGTCGGCGCGGACGAGGAAGACCGGCAGGTTCCTGCCATCCTTGACGAACACCGGCAGGCGCTGAAGCAAGACGCGCTGCGGGCCTCGCTCCCAAGCATCCCGGAGCAGCCGGGCTTGAAGCTGGGCGTCATCCTGAAGCTGACCGACGCGCGGGTGCAGGACAAGGAAAGCGGCCCGCGGTTCATGGACACTTTCTGGACATTTGTCGAGGGTATCGGCTCCGGCGTGGGTGCCGATGGGGATGACGTCGCACGATACTTGACCGCGAAGCAGATTTACTACCAGCCTTTCTTCGCCGAGTCGCCGTTCATCCTTGAAAACTACCTGCTGAATTACCTTTTCCAAAACCTGTTCCCGTTCGGACGCGAAAACAACCCGCGCTCGACGCCACGGCGGATCTTTGAGGAGTACGTTCTGCTGGCCGCGCAGTTCGCCTGGATCGAGATGCTGCTGATCGGCGTGGCCGGTCATCGTAAGCAGGCTTTTGGGGAAGAGCACGTCGTCCAAGTCATCCAGTCTTTCTGCCGGGCGGTCGAGCATAACTCATCTGTGCTTACCTCGATTCGCGAGTTCATGACCCACTTTAAGCTGGACAGCCTGGAAGGCATGGCCGTGCTGCTCAAGAGCTGATGGTTGTAGGCGTGAGTCAGCTGTGATGCGGATTGCTCCTCGTCATGCGACGGCAAGTGTGCAAGGGGTAAGCAGATGCCCGGGCCTGCCTGCTCTAAAAAGCATCATTGCATTCCGCAGCAAACACCGCGAATTCATGCTTTCCCAGGTGCCGCCGATAAGAGGAGTGAACGCCGGGACCGGCTCCGAAGTCCTGCGCAGCCCAAGAAAGGCTCTTCCATGAAAACGCGGCACCTTCTTTATCTCGCAACCGCTACTCTGGCCGGCATCGTTGCACCTGTGGCTTCCTTCGCGCAGCTGGCCCCGCCTGCTCCGCAAGCTCAAGGGCCTATAGCTCCAGTGCTCCCCAAGATTTCTCGGGATGCGCTTGCGGCCGACCCGCAGCAAACGCTGGCAGTGATCGTGCAGTTCAAAACCGACGATCAGTCCGCGCAGAAGTCATCGGTCGCCGCGACGCAAGGCTTGGTGATCAAACAATTCCGCGCCAGCAGGTCTG
Organism: uncultured Acidobacteriaceae bacterium; assembly: GCA_964247445.1. Taxonomy (GTDB): domain Bacteria; phylum Acidobacteriota; class Terriglobia; order Terriglobales; family Acidobacteriaceae; genus EB88. Next base: position 1,865 of record CAXTUV010000044.1, read on the forward strand.
TGGCGGCACATATGCAAGGTTCCGCCCTGCGGCAGTTGGCAAATGACCCGAATGTGGCCTACATTTCGCTCGACCGTCCGCTCGTCGCGCGCCAAGCCGCGCCCGCTCCGGCACCTCCAACGGCACCTGCCCCGGCTCCGCCTGCTCCAGCTCCGCCTGCTCCAGCTCCGGCACCAACGCCGACAGGACCAGTTCAGTCCATCAGCAAGAGCGCTGAGTTCACCACTGATCCGATCAATGCGCCCGCTGTGTGGTCGCAGGGTTTCGACGGCACGGGGATCGGCGTCGCCGTCATCGATTCCGGCATCGCCGTTTCACCTGACCTCGGGCCAACGCCCGGAAAGCCTTTGCCGAAAGGACAAATCCAGCGCGTGGTATACAGTCAGAGCTTCCCGTCTACGCTCACCGGCGGCACGAGCGATGTGTTCGGGCATGGAACGCACGTCGCGGGCCTGATTGCCGGCAATGGCGCGGCTTCCACGGGCAAGCCTTATTCCAGGACTTTCAAGGGCACGGCTCCGAATGCAAACCTGATCAATCTGCGGGTCCTCGATGAAAATGGGCAGGGTTCCGACTCAACAGTGATCGAGGCCATTGAAACCGCCATTGCCCTGAAGGATACCTACAACATCCGGGTCATTAATCTTTCGCTCGGACGCCCGGTTTGGGAAAGCTACCAACAGGACCCGCTGTGCCAAGCAGTGGAAGCGGCTTGGAAAGCAGGCATCGTGGTCGTCGTTGCGGCCGGCAACAGCGGGCGCAACCAGAACCAGAATCCCGAGGGGTACGGCACTATTGAAGCGCCGGGCAACGACCCCTACGTCCTGACCGTCGGGGCGATGAACCCGATGGACACGGCCACGGTCACGGACGACACCCTCGCCAGTTACAGCTCGAAGGGTCCTTCCTTCATTGATGACATCGCGAAGCCGGACATCGTTGCCCCGGGTAACCTGGTCACCAGCCTTCTTCTGCCCAAGTCGACTCTTTCCACGCAAAACCCGACCTTCTACACGCCTCAATCCTTTTATGTTGTCAACGGCAACTCGAACCCTTCACCGAGTTACATGCCCCTGAGCGGGACAAGCATGGCGACCGGCGTGGCGAGCGGCGCGGTGGCGCTGCTGCTGCAAGCCAAGCCGAGCCTGACGCCGGATGGCGTAAAAGCCCTCATGATGTACAGCGCGCAGCGCTCGTATTTCCCGACAGCGAGCACGGCGGTGGACCCGGTCACCGGTGCTTCGTACACGTCGCACTATGACGCGCTTACGGTGGGCGCGGGCTACCTCGATATCCAAGCGACGCTGAATAATGCATGGCGCTTGGGATCGAGCATTCCATCCGGCACGGCGATGTCTCCCGTAGTGAGTTACGATCCGACCTCAAATACCGCGACGCTGGTCACAGACCAAACCGTGTTGTGGGGTAGGACTGATACTTGGGGTGCCGCGGCCATCTACGGGCAAAACGCCTTTTCGGGTGCCGTAAACGGCAGCACGGTTCTGTGGGGCAGGACCGCTCTTGCGGGCTCGGACAATCCGACCGGGTTTACCGTGCTCTGGGGCAGGACGGTCCTATGGGGCCGTGGAACCCCGGAAGCCGCGAACGCGCTCTGGGGTAACTCTGCCCTTGAGGGCTCAACCGTACTCTGGGGCCGTCAGATCACTGACACGAACTAACCTCCAGAAAGCAGCGAGGCTATGCCGCGGTCTCCGTACCGCGGCATCGTTGTGTGCGGAGCTGGAGGGGCCTCCACACACTTGCCGGGCCTTGCGGACGGTTGCGTCTCGCTTATAGGGTGTGTGAGAAATCGGCGTCGGTGAAAGTTGGGCAACTTCTCGCACATCGTCTCAGGAAAGCGCGGCAACCTCGGTTGGGGCATGTTGCTTGTCGCGATCGGCTTCCATCACGGGCTGAGAACCCGCGGCGCTGTAAGTTCGAAGGACGTGCGGAGGCGCGGGCAAAGCTTGCAACATGGCCCGCGTCGCCCCGTGCCGCGCCTGCTCCTCGATGCGCTCGGCATCGAGGCACTCGGCGACCCGCCCTTGATGGAGTACCGCAATTCTGCCGCACAGCTGCAGCACGGAGGCGAGATCGTGTGAGATATACAGCAGCGCCGTCCCTTCGTCCCGGTTTAAGCGGCGGAGCAGTCGCATGATCTCGGCCTGCGTGACCGGATCGAGCGCGCTTGTCGGCTCGTCGGCGATGAGTAGTGAGGGCCGATGCAGCAGCGCCAAGGCAAGCAGCACGCGCTGTGCCTGTCCCACGCTGATCTGCCCCGGCCGGCGCTCCAGAATGTCGGGCAGATGCATCCGGTCGAGCAGCTCGCGCACTCGGCCCTCAAACGCGACTCGAACGAGCGGCGCATGCGCCTTCCAAGCCTGTTCAAAATGGGCGCGCAAGGAAAGGGCACCGTTCAGCGCGCTCAAGGGACTTTGCGGTACAAGCGCGAAACGGCTTCCGCGCAAACCCCGTGCCTTTTTTTCTTTCAAGGTGAGCAGGTTCATGCCATCCAGGAGCACTTGGCCCGTGGCCCAGCCTCCGCGCCAACTGAGCAGGCCCAGCAAAGCCATCACAAGCGTGCTCTTGCCAGCCCCGCTCGTGCCGATCAGCCCGAGAGCTTCTCCGGGATGGAGATCAAACGCAATCTCTTCAAGCACACGGACCTTTCCATACCCGGCCTGCAGCCGGACCTGCAATAGGGGCGCGCTGCTCATGGCTTGCTCCCCGCCCAGCGCAGGGATTCGATATTCCACACTGTTCCCGGCTCAAACACATTCAATTTCCAGCCGGTCAGGGCCGGGGAAACAGCGCAAAGCGTGTTTGGGTGGACCAGGTAGATGAAAGGCTGCTCGGAGGAGACGATCGACTCTACTTGGCTGATTGCGCGAACGCGCTGCGCTTGGCTCGGAGCGCTTGCCTGCTCGTTCATCGCCCGATCGATCGATGCTTCCCACGGAGTCGCGGGTGTCTTCTCAGACGGGTTCCACTGGTGATTTGGTGAGGAGCTCAGCCACAGGTTCATCATTGCGTTCGGGTCCGGATCCACGTTCGCGAGGCCGAGAAGGCAAGCCTCGTAATCCTGCGTGTGCAGGAGCCGCTCAATCAGGGCCGGAAAGTCCAGGGTCACAACTGTCACCTCAATGCCGAGAACGGTAAGGTCCTGCTGAAGCAGCGTCGCCATACGTTGGCGCGGCGCATTGCCGGCGTTGGTCAAGATAGAAAAACGCACCGCATGTCCCGCGCCGTCCATCAGTATCGTTTTGCCTCCGGACTGCACGCGACGAAAACCCGCGCCGGCAAGCAGCTGCTGCGCGGCGGCTGCGTCCTCATGCGGAGCCTGCGCCTGAGCGTCATACCAGACGTGATTCGCAGGCGAGATGAATCCATATGCAGGCGTGGCATGGCCGGCGTACGCAAGCCGGGCGAGATCGGCGCGATGGATGGCGCGTGAAATCGCCACGCGAAAGGCCTGGTTCTGGAACCAGGCCTTTTCAAACGCGGGCAGCGGCGCGCCGGGCGCTTGATTGAACCAAAGCTGCTCTGTATTCAGCGAGGGACCGAGGTCATAGGCAGACTGCGGCAGGGAGCGGGCCAGCGCAGCGAAGGATTCCGGCGGCACGTGGGTGAGCACTTGGTAGTCGCCCCGCATGAAGCGAATCCGCTCCTGCTCTGGATTCGCGATGACATCCAGCCGCAGGGACGGTAGATAGGGCAGCGCCGCGCCCGCCGCGTCGCGCTTCCAGTAATGCGGATTGCGCGCCAACTGCACGTACTGACCGCGTTTGTACTCGGCGACATAGAAAGGACCTGCCGTGACGCGCCCCTGGCTTGGGCGATTCCTGGGCTCGATCGCGATCTCATCAAAGATGCGTTCGATTTCAACGAGTCGCCTAGGCAAGTGCACGACCACCGTTGCCGGATTGGGAGACACGATCGTCACCCCTTGCGGGTCAAGAAATTCCTCGGCTACCGGTGCTTTGGTTTCCGGCACAAGCACGCGCCGCAAGGTGAACACAACATCGGCCGCGTCGAGCGGCGAGCCATCAGAGAAGCTGAGGCCCGGGCGCAACGCAAAAGTAACCGTGCGGCCATCCGGCGAGATCCGCCAAGCCTCGGCCAAGCCCGGCTCGACCGCCTGTGTTTGCCGGTTGATGCGGAGAAGGACGCCGCCGCTGAGGTACCGCACCATCTCGGACGCTTCGTCATCGACTTTCGCCGGATCCAGCGTCGCCGGATCATAGCCGAGGGACCACGCCATCCCGCGCTGTCCGTTGTCGGCGCGAGCAGGCAACAGCACAGAAAGCGAGATAACGAGGATCACGACAAAGCGGACGCAGCGCAATTGAAGAGGAAGCATATTCATGGTTCCACCATCAAGAGCTCAAGCAGAACAAGGGAAAAAACAAGCAACAGGATCGGCAGGTATACCCAAGCGGAACCGACCAACATGCTTGCGCTGTCAAGTTCAAGCAGCATGGAACCCCAGGAGGGCAGCGGTTCGCTCACGCCCAAACCCAGCGTTCCCAGGTTTGCCTCCGCCATCAGGAAGGCAGGAATGGAGACTAGAAATTGCGGCAGAAGGAGCGAGCCGGTCTGCGGCAGCGCATGCCGGAGTATCAGCTGGGAAGGGCGCAGGCCGCCGGCGCGGGCCTGCACCATCCATCCGGCGCTCCGCATGGCTCGTGCCCTCGCGTAAACAGCGCGGGCGCAGACAGGCCAGCCGAACAGCGCGAGGATCAGGAACGTGGCGGCGGCGGAAACAAGCGGTGCCGTGTTTAACGGCAAACCGGCGCGGACCATCATGAGGAGAAACAGCCAGGGTAAGCTCAGGAAGGCATCGCACAGCAAGAGCAAAGGCCCGCTGAGAAATGCGGGGCCTAGGGCGGCGGCGGTACCTACCCCGGCGGCAATCGCCGTCGTGAGCGCGGAAGCAGCGGCGGCCCCACCGAAGCCGAGCAGAACAGCTGTCGCGGTACGCGTCAGGCGATCTCTCCCCAGCGCATCTGTGCCGGCGGGATGTATAGACGAGGCGGACGCATCCGGCATCTCCCGATCTTGCGCGGCATAGCCGGCCCGTGAGCTGACTGTGATCGCTGCCGCCCCGAGAAGCAAGAGCAGAAGCGCGGCAAGTGCGGTGCGCCGCATCAGGCGAGCTCCGCTTCCATGCCGGTTCCATGAACCTTGCCGAGCAGCCCGCTGAAGGCGACGGCACCGGCCATCAGCAGCGTAATGGCGAGAAGCAGAGGCAGGTCGCGATTGCCGGCCGCGGACCAAGCGAGTTGACCGAGGCCGGGAACGCTGAAAAGCACCTCGGCCGGGATCGCCATGCTGAGTGCCAGAACAAAGGACATCCCCGCGAGTGAAAGGAGTTCGACCGCGAGCGGGGCGAGGAGGTATGCGGTAACAAGACTGCGCGCAGGTATGCCCTGGGCGCGGGCAAACAGCAGGGAGGGCTCGCGCCATTGGCGGGTCAATAGCTGATGAAGAAACTTAAAATCTCGCGCGGCAAGAGGAATCGCTATCGCAAGCACGGGTCCGCCTGTGTTTGTCAGCAGAAACACCGTGCTCAAAGCGCCGATCGGCACCGCGAGCAGCAGCGCGGAACCGGACGCGATCCAGATTCGACCTGCCCGGCTTTGTCGTGTGCAGGTGTAAAGAGCCCCGCTGCTCGCGGCAAGCCATCCTAGAACCAGTGCTTCCCCCAGGAGGCGCAAGGTGACCGGCCATCGCGGGCGGATTAAATCGGCAACAGGTATCCCGTATTGGCGGGACATGCCGAAATTCCCATGGAGCCAGCCGCCCGCGACGGTGCGAAGCATCGTAAACGCAGAACCATCGGACGAGTATCGGGCGCTGACTTCAGCCCGGGCAACAGCCGCGTATTGCGCGTCCATCTCACGCGCGTCCGTGAAGTAACCGGGAGCGTAGCGCACCAAAAGCAGCGTTCCGAACGCGACAAGCAAAAGCAACAGGAGCGCGCGCCCGAACCGCGCCTGTAATCTCTTCATAGTGCCCCCGCCGAAATTATCGTCTCCCGAGGACCGCGATGCCCGGCGTGGGCCGGCATCTCAACCGCACGGAGGGCCGTCACGGGCTCGGTACGCTCGGGCCTGCGCTCAGCGGCTTGCAGCGCATTCTTGAGAGCAAGCGTGATCGTCGGCTCCGCTGCTTCCACGGCTTGGAGGTGTTCGCGGGAAAATGCATTGGCCGTCTGCGCATAGAGCGTCAGCACCCCGAAGATGCTTTTTTCAGGGTCCCGCAGCGGTAGGGAAAGAGCTGATTTGAGATCTTCTTCCGGCCTTTCCTGGGGAACATAGTTGGGCTCCACCGTTGCATTTCCGTTCACGATGCTCTGCTCGTGCTTTGCCACCCAACCGGATATTCCCTCGCCGAAGGGAATTTTCTCCGCTTGAAAGAAACGGCCTGCCCGCGTCCCCATGCTGAGCGGCTTTAATCCATCGCGTGCGTACAAGAAAACCAACATGCAGTCACCCGGAACGAGTTGCAACAGGTGCCCGGCAAGCAGCATCAGCGTGTCTTCCGAGCCGAGCAGCAGGCCGGCGACCTCGGTTTGCGTGAGCAGCGCCTGCATGCGTTGCCCCAGGGCTGCGGCGAGAGAACCAGGAATGAGGTTTGCCCCGGCTTGCGGGACCTGCGACGAAGCAGCCTTGCCGCCGATCTGCTCAAACCCGGCTCCGGGAGCCGCGCCGCGAGCCACGCGCGTTTCCGTGTCGAGGCGCACCAGCTTTTCGCCTTCGCGCCGAACCTGTTCATCCAGCTCGGGGTAGCGCCGCTCGAGCATCTCGATGACGCGTGGGTCGAACTGCGTTCCGGACAGCTTGTGAAGAATCGCCATGGCTTCCGGTGCCGCCATGGCACGCCGGTACGAGCGGTCCGAGGTTAACGCGTCGAAGCTGTCGACGGCGGTAAGAATGCGCGCGCCGATTGGAATTGCTTCTCCCCGCAAGCCATCCGGGTAGCCCTGGCCATTCCACCACTCGTGATGAGCGCGCACAATAGGGACAACCGGATAGGGAAAACGCACGCGCTCGAGAATATCCGCGCCCACAACAGTGTGGGTCTTCATGATCTCGAACTCCTCGGGAGACAGCTTGCCCGGCTTGTTGATGATCCGCTCCGGCACGGCGAGCTTGCCGATGTCATGGAGCAGGGCTGCTGTTTTGACGGCCTGCATGTCCGCCTTATTCAGCCCAAGCGCCTGGCCGATCTCCGTTACGTACACACGCACACGAAGCAGGTGATCGTGCGTGTCGTGATCCTTGGCCTCAATGGCCATGGCCAGGCTTTCGATGGTGCGGACGTGAAGCGCTTCCATCTCCGCCGCGTGCTGCTCCCGGTCTCGAATACGGGCAATCTGCGCGTTGTAGGAGCGATATATGGTGTAAGCAGCCGGCAGCTCAAGCATGGCGGTGAGGACCCCGTAATGCGTGCCGAGAAAATAGGCCAGGGCCGCCAAGGCCGCGCCTACCCAGTAGAAAGGTAGAAACCAAAGGAAGTTCCCAGCCCAAAGGCGCGGAGCACTCGCGCCGCTGCTCCACGCAATGATGAGCGCAACCGGTATGGAACTTACTAAAAAGTAAGCAAGGGCACCCAGCGCCAACGCCGGCGCTGCCGGCAAATGCAGCACGCGCAGCCCCGTGTAGCAAAGCCAGCAGGCGGCGGTTGCATTGACCGCGCTGCCTACGTTAAAAACGATCTGAACGAGCGAGAACAGTTTTTGAACGCGAAATTTGCACTGCGCAAAGACGGAGAGAGCCGCCAAAGCCATCGCCTGCAACGGAGAAAGCTGCAAAACGGCAAGCAGGATAAACGGGAAATCGACTGTCATCGTGCTGTCGCTGCGGAGCAGACACACCTTCATCCCCGAGCTGAGCAGAACGCCGGCCAGGTAGGCGGTGAACAGCAGCCACTTGTCGGCGGCAAAGCGCGCGCTCTCCCACACCGCGAGACATGCCGCAGCAAGGGTCAGGGCCACCAAAACTTTGGCGCGGTTAGGCACAGGCCGATTATGCTTCGGAAACCGCGCAGAGCAGCATTACGCAAGTCACATTCGCTTACTTTGGTCATACTTGTGAACCAATTTGAAACGGCCACGGTTTTGAGCAGCACAGCTCCTTCCCGCGGCCGCTCCGTAATGGAGAATGCAGCAGCATCTTATTTTGAGACGATGACCGGGCGGGTAAAGCGCATGAAAGCTCTCGCGGAGGTCGCGGCGCGGGCCGAGCAGCCGTCAGCCGGCGAACGCTGCGCGCTTTGCTTCCGCCCGCTCGGATCGCGCATCGAACAACATCATCGCGTACCTAAAAGCGAGGGCGGGACGGAAACCGTTTCCCTCCATCCAATCTGCCACCGCGCGATCCACGCCCATGTTTCCAATCAGCAGCTTGCGTCGGAGTTTGCCGACTTGGACGCCCTGCGGGCGCGGAAAGATATCAGCCGATTTCTTCGTTGGATTGCCAAAAAGCCGGCCGATTTTGAAGCACCCACACGACGCGCTCGCACCTAGCACGTTTGCTTACAGGCGATGGCGGGTACCTCCGGGTAGGGCGGCATTACTTCCGATTGCCGGCTGCCCCATTCGAGGGATAGCCGCCCGACGCGAGTCGGCTCTACAGTGATCCCACCATGCGAAATGACCGCACCCCCACCCTAGTCCTGATGCGCTTAAACGAGGAAGACGGCCGCCCGTTGTTCGCGGGCGACCTATATGTCAACCGCTCGCTCCAAGCCAGCGTTTACCATACCCGCGCCGCCATGCTGGACTGGCTCGGACCCATCGGCGAGGACGCCCGCTTTGCCGCCGCCCAGGCGATGGATCACCTGCTTGCCTGCCCCGACACGCCTTTGCGCTCGGTCCCGCTCGGCGCATTACCCGCGCCGGTGCGCGTGTGAAGGGTTGAGCCGCATCGAACGGTGCTGCTCAAAGGCGGAGGAGGCAGGTCGGGGATGCCGAGGCACAGCAGCTCAAAACTGCTTCAACGCGGCTGACTCGCGGTCAAAGACGTACTCTGTGATGGAGCCGTCGCGGATGCGCCGCACGGCTTCGTCGATGACGGGGAGCGGCACCACGAACCATTCGCGCGGCTGCACCGGACGCCCGGGGTAGCCGGGAAGAAACAGCTACAGCCAGGCCGCGTAAAAATCGCGGTCGAGCGGCTCCAGCCGGTAACGGTGCACGTTCGCGAGCGCCCAGGTCGCGACCACCTCCACCGCCGCGTACAAGTAGGTCGGGTCTGTTTTCGCGTTGGCGATGCGGTCCTCTACGCGGCCGCCGGTTACGCCTATTTTGTGGAGGGAGTCGCGGATGCCGTTCAGCTCGGGCCTATCCGACAAGCTGCGCAGGACGTAGATTGTGCCGCTCACCACGTCATCCGGTTCCAAAGCATTCCCGAACAGCGGCCCTAAGCTCACTTCCGTGAGCCTGCGGCCGTGCTCATCCTTATAGAGTGCCCGTTGCAGCGACCGGATCAGAATGTCGCTTTCCGTGCCGTTCGAGTAAACCGCCCGCAGGCGCGCATCTTTCTCGCCATTGGGCGTCCGCTCCCGGCCCGTGATCCGCCGCGAATCTTCAAGAAGCATAAACAAACGCGACGGACCGGCTGGGCAAGCCGCGAGGGCGAACCGCTCCGAGTAATGCCTCGCATGGTCCTCCGGGGTTGCACGACGGTGGCGGGAGCCTCGTGGGCGAGCCGGGGCGCGTGGGATGCGGTCTTTACTCCTCCCTGAGCAGGGTAGCCGGGTCGACCCGCACGGCCCGGAGCGCGGGCAGCCAGCTGGCTCCAAGCGCAATCACCGCCATGGCCGCGACCACCCCGAGCAGTACTACTACGGGGTCGAGCGAGCTGGCCCCGTAGACCACGTGCGCGAGCAGGCGGCTGGCCGCCGCGCCCAGCGCAAGCCCGGCGAGCGAGCCCCACCCG
>CAXTUV010000045.1:0-6385 GCA_964247445.1 uncultured Acidobacteriaceae bacterium
AGCTGGATGACCTCGATCGCGCTATTGCGAAGCTGATAGCGCAGCGACTGCGTCCAGGAGTGAATAGCCGCCTTGGTGGCGCAGTAGGTCGGGGTCATCGCCATGGGCGCGGTGGCCAGGCCGGAAGTCACGGTCAGGATCGCGGCTTTCGGCTGCCGGAGCAGGTGAGCGACCAGCGCGGCGTGGAGCCGGATGGGGCCCAGCAGGTTCGTGGCGATCGTGGCTTCAGCATCCTCGGTTGCGGCCTCGGTCAGACGCTCGGGGCGCATGATGCCCGCGTTGTGAATGACGACATTCAGCGACGGGAACTGCTCGGTGAGCTCTGACGCGAAAGTGCGGATGGCTTCCGGGCTTTCGATATCGAGGCTTTTTGTCTCCATGCCGGGGTTCGCTTTCGCGGTGTTTTCGAGAGCCTCCTTGCGGCGGCCCGAGATGATGACCCGGTTGCTCAGGGCATGAAACTGCTCGGCGAGCCCGCGGCCGATGCCCGACCCGCCACCGGTGATGAGGATGGTGTTGCCTGTCCATTCCATGATGGTGTTCTCCTATGCCCTTATCGTAGGCTGGACACGAACAGACGGAAAGTAGGCACTTATTCGCGCCATACTTACCCAAAGGAGAGTGTGCGATGGCAGAAGAGCAGCACGACCCGGAGCTGGAAGCGCTGGTGCGGGAGATCATCGGGCGCGTCGCCGACAAGTGGACGATGCTCGCGCTGGAAGCCTTGGAAGAGCGAGGCGCCCTGCGGTTCACGCGCATCGGCGAGCTGATCGGCGGCGTAAGCCAGAAGATGCTGACCAAGACGCTGCGGCAGATGGAGGCCGACGGCTTGGTGACACGGACGGTGTACCCGGTGATCCCGCCGCGCGTCGAGTACGAGCTTACGGAGATGGGCAGGAGTTTAAGCTACGCGTTTTGCGGGGTATGGCAATGGGCGGAAACGCATCGCGAGGCGATTCGGCTGGCGCGCGCAGCTTTTCTTGCGAGTGCGCAGCCGCTCAGCGTTTCTTGACATTCGGTATGCGGAGCAGGCCGACTACGCGACCCAGGATAGGAGATTCCGCGCTGTCCGGCCGCGGCGCGGGAATGGATTGCGCCGGGAAAGTGTTGCCAGCCGGCTGAAGAATCCATCGACCGCGCAGCGGCTCACGGGCGGGTTCCGCGATGACATGGCGAAACAGGGTGACACCGCGCGTGAGCTGGAGCGCGAATATATCTAATTGTGCTTTCCCTGGCTGCGGCTTTCCCGGATTCAGATTGTAGCGGTCAACTAGGACGATGTCGTCAGGCCGCAAAATCGGCTCCATTGGTCTGGCCTGCCCAGGTTCGAGAATGAGAGCCACAAAGCGCTCGCGCGCGACATGACGACCCACCGGCGGAGTCGGATTATAGGCCTGGAGCGGTACCTGCACGGTCATGTTGGCCGTCCGGTAGTCGGCATCGGCGAGCTCGTTCGCGCGTAGGAGGCGGAATAGGGTATAAGCCGGGTCCGGTGACGGCTCTTCCGGGCGCGGCGCAAGAAGTGCTTCGACGGAAAGGTTCAGTGCCGCGAGAATGCGGTCGCGCGCCACGTCGCTGAGGTTTGTTTTCCCACTGAGGAACTTTGAGATATGCGCCTGCGCAAGGCCCGAACGCCGGGCCAAGAGAGTGCCGGTCAGAGTTCCTTCGTTTATTCGTCGGCGCAGCTCTGTTCGCAAGCGCTCGTGCAGTTGGAAAAGTTCATCGCGGCGGAACATTTGCCTGGGAGCTATACCTTTCAAACGGGGAGGGTATGCCTTAAAGGCAAGTTTCGCCCACGGTTTCGCCGCGCCGGCGCGAAGTTACTGTTTTTCAGCCGTTTTGCCCGGTACTTCGGTGATAGGAAAGGGAATTGTGCGTCCGCAATCGGCTTCGTAGGCTGAGGAAACTTCGCCTTGGTTCGGTACAACTCAGCTCCTCGGCCCGCTATTCGGGCCTTAAGCGTTCGGCGGTCGCCGCCGGAGCGCGCGGGAACTGTTGTTTGCCGAAGCAAAGCGGCAAAGCCTGGAGGAGGGTTTACCGATGAACGGCTGGGAACGCGTGACATTGAAGGTGTGCGAGGGGTGCGGAACGCTGTGGGTGCGTCGGCGCGCGATAGGGGTGTATTGCGGGCCGTGCGCGCGTCTGCTGGAAAACTTTCCCGACCCGAGGACGCGGCTCTTGCCGGGGCGTCCCAAAAAAGCGCGCGCGGCAGAAGGCGTGATGGTGTGTGAAGGAGGCGCGCGATGAGCGGATCAGCCCTGCGGGTAACGGAAGTCGTGTGGTTTGAAAGAGAACAGGCGCGGCGCGCGGCCGCGCAAGCAGCCGTGGACCCCACGCGGAAAAAAGGGGTGAGCCGCGTCGGTCTGGAAGGGATGCCGCTGCCGGCGATCGAGCGCAAGCCGTCCCGGTCGGAGGTGTATGTACCCGACGCGGCGCTGGGCTTTTACCGGCGCTATACGGAGGTGTTTCTGCGCCGGTACCTACAGCTCTCGCTGCGCATGGGGCAGGTGCCTTCGGTGCTGGGCAGCTGTATTTTCCGAGGGCGTGTTTCGAGCCGCCCGGTGAATACATTCGAGGACTCGATCGCGCTGGTGATCGACGTGGAAAAGTGCATGAAGAAACTGACAGGGGAGGATCGCGAGGTGATTGCCAGGGTGGCCATGCAGGAGTACACGCAGGAAGAAGCGGCGGAGCTTTTAGGCATGAGCCATCGGACGCTGGTGCGCCGGTACGCGCAGGCCATGGACGCGCTGACGCGCAGTCTGCTGGATGCGGAGCTGCTGGAAGTGGAAAAGCTGTACCCGGGGCAGTAGAGGGGGCGCGTTCCGAAGCGCCCCTACCCCTTAGCTGCGACGGAAACGCCGGACAAGGAGAGGATCAAGGAGCCGCGCACGGGCTCGCCGAAAACACGGGCGGGCTCGAATACGCTCCACAGCATCTCGTTGGCGAGCGCTTCGCGGGTACCGGGATCGACGGTACCGGCAATCACGCGGTAGTCGTATACGCGGCCCGTGGCGTTGACAAACACACGCACCACGACAGAGCCGTCGAGGTGCGTGACGGGGCTGGAGCCGTCGGGCAGGGTGGTGTAGAGGAGTCTAGGTGCGGTGGCCATGCCGATCGGCTCGTCGTTGGCGGCGGCCTGCTCGGGCGTGGCGAAGGTGCCCACCAGCAGCAGGACCGCCCCCAGAAGCAGGATGGCGGAGGCAAGGCCGGCTGAAGCCTGCACGAGTAGGGGTGCCACGGTATTCTGCCAGCGAATTTGAAGCCGTTGGAGGATTACCCGGGGGCTGCGGTCGCGCTCGCGGGACATGGCCAGCCGCAGCTGAAGCGCAAGCGCCGGAGGCGGCTTGAGATCGCCGAGCCAGCTTAACGCATGGACAGTGCCGCGCAGCGCGGCAAAGGTTCGTGTGCAGGCGGAGCAGTGACGCAGATGTTCGTGCACATCGGCCAGGGCGCGGCCGGTAAGCGTGCCGGCGATATAGTCGGAGAACTGTGCTTCGGCTTCGGACCAAAGAAGGAGGTTCATCGCGCGCCTGCTTTTCTGCCGGCGGCTAGAGGACTAAGGACTTTTTTCAGGTGAGCGCGGCCGCGCATGAGGCGGCTTTTCACGGTGCCGAGTTCAATCTCGAGGATTTCAGCAATCTCCTCGTAGGCGAATCCCTCGATGTCGCGCAGAACCACGGTCGCGCGGTACGCGTCGGGCACGTCGAGCAGCGCCGCCTCGACTTGCGTGCGCAACTCAGCTTGCGCGGCTGCGTCAAAAGGCGAGATGCCGTCGGCGGCCAAGGTTTCCAAGAGCGACAAGCCTTCTTCCCCATCGCCTGGCATCTCGGCTTCCAGAGCCGTTTCGCGCTCGGCGTGGCGGCGGAACCAGCGTCGCTGATTTGAAGCTTCATGCACGGCGATGCGGTAGATCCAAGTACGGAGAGAAGAGTCGCCCTTGAAGCCGCGAATGCCGCGGAACACTTTCAGGAAGACTTCCTGGGTGAGATCGGGCGCGTCGGACGGATTGCGGATGGTACGGGCGAGCAGCGAGTAAATCGGCCCATGATACTGGGCGATCAGCGAGGCGAACGCATCCTCGGAGCCTGCCCGAAGCTCCTGGAGGATGGCGGCTTCCTCTGCCCGCGCACCTCCGATGACATTTGCAAGATTGCCCAAAACCGCTCCCACCGCCATCTGTTAAGACCTCCCACCATAGCAGTTTGTCGCGGCCTGAGGCGAACACTGCTTGAAGGAGAGACACCGGCGGGGCGGCCTCAGTTCCCTACGGCTGCGGTGGAGGGGCGGCTTTCTTTTTCTTGCGCGTTGCCGGCGCCGGCTTGGCGTCGGTGTTATCGACCACGGTAGTGGGCACGGGCTTCGCCGCTTGCTGCGCCGCCGCGAGCTGTGCGTTAAGAGCTTTGAATTGTGCTTCCGCGCTGACAGCCGAGGCTTGGATTTGGTCGCCAAAGCTGCGCCGCGCGTCTTCCATCTGCGTCAGCGCGCCCCGGAGCGTATCGCCGTCCGTGTCCGGGGCCGCCAACTCGGCGGTTTCGACCACGCGCAGCAGGACATCGTAGAGCGCGTCGATATTGCGAAAAACGGGCAGGTTCGCCGCGACCGAGCCGGGCGCGGCATCCGCTGTTTGGAGCAAGGGCGGCAGTGTTTCGTCGATATCGCGCCGGATCGAGTTGACGTTGTTGCGGGCGTCCTCGCGCACCGGGCCAGGAGCCTTCCACTTGTCCAACCTCAGCGCGCTCACCGCCGTGCGGAGTTTGTCGACCGCAGGCGACAGGGCACTGGTGGCCGTGGGCGTTTGCGCTTGCGCAAGCAGGGCGGGGAAAAGGAGCAGGGCTGGAACGAACTTCATCTCTTCATGGTACTAAGGGATTTACTTTCCCTGACCGGCTGAGCAAAGCAACCGAGGGCAAAGCCGGCTGCGCCGCGGGTGAGTGCTGGCCGAAGATACTTTTCCGGTTGTTGAAATGCTTTCTGATTGCTAACATAAGGGCACCTCGCCGCCCTGGAAGACGGCAAGGTGTGTAGTGACTTCTCCCTAGCACTTAAGCCATGGGAGAAGAGCGGCGATCCAGCTCAGACTCGGCTGGAACACAAGGTGGACCCGGATGCTGACTTTCAGCATGGGGCAGCCTCCTAGCAATTGAGATAAGGCCCCGGTTTGCTCCCGGGGCCTGTTGCTTTTCAGGGCAACGTCGGTACCGGGTGTTTCATCCCCGTCAAGCTATATCTTCCAGAACAATTGCCGGCGCTGGAAATGACTCTACCGTGAATTGAAATCCTGTCTAGGTTACGAGTGGGTGAGGCGCTCCCTCAGCGCCCCGGCAGCTCGATCACGTTGATGGACAGCGGCTCCAGCACAAGCTGGAGATTCGCGCCGATCGGGGTAAAGGCATGCTCCCGCGGCACGATGCGGTTCGGGTCGGTGATGGAGTTGGTCGCCTCGGTGGACGGGGCGGACAGCGTGTACATGCGGCCGTTCGCACCGGGTTTGTTCCCACTGATTTGTACGGCAACCGGAGCAGGATTGGTCGTCGCGTTTACGAGCTTGATGTAGAGCGTCCCGGTCCGGCTGTCGCGCGTCGTGGACTGGTACACCCGGGTCGTCTTGCCGCCGAGCGTTGCGGTAAGGATTTCATCCCCGTGGTGGCCGGAGAACAGCACCTGCGCCCAGTAGCTCGGCGAGCCGTAGCTGTCCATGGCGTTATAGCCGATCAGGTCGGTGTTCCACTGCAACCCGCCCGGGTTTACGTTGGTGAGCAGGGGCGCGTAGCTCGACAGGATCACCACATCCGAGTTGCGCTCCATGCCGGTCATCCAAGCGGCATCCGCGAGCGCCGCGCCGAAGTTCGGCGTCGGAACGCCTTCGCGCGTCGCCCACTCGCCGACAAAAATCTTCATGCCGTCGCGCGGCGTTTTGTCGTAGTGGTCGGCGTCCGCGAACATCTCGCCGGTCGAGCGGTAGTAGTGCTCGTCGAGGATCTCGACCGGGTGGCCTTTCACGCCGGTGGTCGCGATGAGCTGGAGGTTGGGGTAGCGCCCCTTAATCGCGTCGTAGAACTGCCCGTACCGGCCGTCGTAGGAGTTCGACTTGTCGAACCAATCCTCGTTGCCGATTTCGACATAGTGGACCGGGCAGGCCGCGGGGTCGCCATCCTTCGCGCGCCCCGCGCCCCAGTGCGTGTCCGTGACGCCGATCGCGTACGCACTCTCGTCCAGGGCATCCTGCACAAACGGCTGAAGCGCCGGGCCGGGGTCGATGTGGTCGCCCTTGAGCGAGTAGCCCGCGTAGACCGCGAGCACCGGCTCCATCTTCAGGTCCTCGGTCCACTCCAGAAACTCAAGCAGCCCCAAGCCGTCGGACGACCGATAGCCCCACGGG
>CAXTUV010000045.1:6395-11095 GCA_964247445.1 uncultured Acidobacteriaceae bacterium
CTGCTTCCAGGGGTAGCGGTCGGCGATCCGGTCGCCCTCCAGGTAGTTGCCGCCGGGTAGGCGCAGGAACGCCGGGTGCATGGCCGCGAGCTTTTCCATCAGGTCCACTCGGTTGCCGTTGGCGCGGTCGCGGTAGGTGGGCGGGAAGAGCGAAGCGAGCGTGACCCAGAGCGTGCCGGGCTCCGCAACCGAAAGGACAAAGTGCCGGCGGGAGCCCGGGGCGAGGCTGGAAGGGGTGGTGAGGTCGGCTTTGTACTGCGCCCACTCGGTCCCGACGCCCGGAACGGCTTTTTCCGCGATCGTCTTGCCCGTGTCGTCGTCGAGGAGGCTGACGGTGACGGTGGTGCCGGGCTTGGCGGCTTTCGCGTAGAACGAGGCGTGATAGGTGACGCCGGGTCGGAGCGGGATGCCCCAGTAACCCTCGTTTTCAAGACCCGCCGGGCTTTGCACGCTTGCGGCCGTAACGTCGAGCTTGAGGCTTTTCGTAACGGCTTGGCTCGGGCCGGTGGCCGCGTCTATAGACACTTGCGCTTGCGCCGCGCCGCCGAGCGTCACCGCCCAGGGAAACGCGTTGTCAAAGCCCTGGCGCGGGACGCGATTGCGGATGAGCTCGCCGTAGAGCCCGCCGTCGTAGGAGTAGTTGATCTCCTCCGTCATGAGGCCGTAAAGCATGGGGCTGCTCTTGGCCCTGGCCGCGCCCGCGTCGATGGAAAGGGTGGTTTGCGCCCCGACGGGGAGGGCGGCGGCGAGCAGAAGAGCGGCGAGGCGAAAGCGCATGCGCGGGAAATCCTTTTCTTGAAAGCAAAGGAAGCATAGCGGAGCGGCGGGGGTTCGGTCACGCTTCTTTTCCGCCGGGACGCAGGTCGGTCTGCTTACACAGCCGCAAAGGACCTTCCGTACGAGAGCTAAAAGATGAAAATAGCTTTTGTGTGGGCGGCTTATGCCGCCGTTGCTATAAGGATTCGGACGCTGATTCGAGAAACGCACTTACGTCACGGCGTGGCGGGCGACCAAACATCCGCGCATACTCGCGGCTGAACTGGGATGCACTTTCATAGCCCACTTGTGTTGCGGCTGTCTCGACGTTCAAACCGCTTTCGAGCATGAGCCGACGGGCTTCCAACAGGCGCATCTCCTTTTGGTACTGCAGCGGGCTCATCCCTGTTGTCGATTTGAACTGACGATGGAAGGTTGCAGAACTCATAGAGGCAACTGCGGCCAGTTCATCGACCCGCACCGGTTCGGCAAAGCGTATTTTCAATGCGTGAATCGCGGCGATCAATCGGTTCTCGCGGCTGGACCCTGCCACTGTGTGTAGAAGCCGTTCTCCCCCGAAGCCCGTTAGCAGCCGATAAAGCAGCTCACGGTACAGCCCGGGATAGAGAAGCGGGATTGCTGCAGGCGCATCGAGCATCCGCATGGCGCGACACAGGCAGTCCAATGCCTCCTCGCTAAGATCGACGACGCAGACGCCCGCACGCGAGGCTGACCGAGCATGCGTTTGGCTCTGCGGCTGTAATGGCATCTGCTCCAGGAGCTCATGTAAGACAGCAAGATCGAGAACGAGCACAAAGCCCAAAAATGGTTTGCCGGGGCTTGCCTCGGAGACGGCGCCGCGCGACGGCATCTCGACTGTGACAACCATCGCCTGGCCAGCCTTGTACTCGTAGCGACAGTTGCCAAAAATGGCCCACTTGGTCCCTTGTACAGCGATGCAGAGAGCAGGCCGGAAAAGCCGGTAGCTGGGAAGCTTCGGCTGATCGGAGCGAAGGACCACGAGGCCCTCGATGGCGGTCAAGGAAGGGTTGGTCGTTGCGCACGAGTCCGTATAGCGGCGCAGCGCCCGCGCCAAGCCGCCGAGATACTGCGCTCTCCTGGTCCTCGCGGCAGCCATGCAACGTCACTATACATGAGAGGAATAGGCAAGAAAATGCGAATCCGAGCCATTCACCTCAATCCTTCGGGCGGCTTAGTTTTAAAAGAATTAGGAGGAAAGCGCGTGTTAAAAGATCGACGGACAAAGATCGCCATTGTTACCGGAGGCAGCCGAGGCATCGGTCGCAGCACCGTGGAAAATCTCGCACGGCTCGGCATCAACGTGATCTTTACATACCACAGCCGTCGCGAGGACGCGGAAGCCGTCGTCGTCGCGGCTAAGTCATTCGGCGTGCAGGCTTTCGCCCTGCAACTCGATACAGGCAAAGTCGGCGAGTTCGAGGCTTTCGCTGAAAGCGTACGCGGAGTACTCGCCGAAGCAGGGACGGAGCGCTTTGACTACCTGGTGAATAATGCAGGCAACAATCATCGCAATATGCCCTTGGAGAGTGTCACGGAAGAAGAGATGGACAGCATCTACAACGTCCATTTCAAAGGTGTGTTGTTTCTGACGCAGAAGCTGCTGCCGCTGATGGAAGACGGCGGTCGTATCGTAAATGTATCGACGACTCGCACGCGCCTTTCGAGTCGTGGAGGAGCAGCATATGCCTCGATGAAGGGAGCCGTAGACGTGCTTTCCCGACATATGGCGACAGAGCTCGGTCCGCGCCGCATTACGGTCAATGTCATCGCGCCGGGTGCAGTTGCAACGGACTTCAGCGGGGGCATCGTGCGCGACAATCCTGAAATGAATAAGCTGGTCGCCGCTCACACGGCTCTCGGTCGAGTGGCCGGCCCAGACGATATTGGACCCGCGATCGCTTCACTGCTGGCTGACGATAACGGCTGGGTCAATGGGCAGCGCATCGAGGTGAACGGCGGCGTGATGATGTAGCGTTTCCGCAGTGCTGCGAGCCGACAGAACCTGCATAAAAGCTGGAGCGTGAGGATCGGTAACAAGAAGCTGTACTATCAAGCAACGCTGCTGGCGGGTGACGGTAAGCCGGACGATAACTTCAGCCCCGCCTACAAGCGTATGCTTAGAGCAAATTCTTTATTGGTGTAGAGTGCCGAAGCGAAGCCGGAACCAGGCTTGCGCGTTGGACGGGGTGATTTTGGACAGGTTTTCGGCGACGGCTTGTTCAAGTGCTTCGGCGGTGCGGGCCTTGGCCGAACGCAGCGAGATTTTGAGCTTGGACCAGGCTTTTTCAATTGCATTGAGGTCGGGCGAGGTCGGGCGAGTAAGGCGGCAGGTAGAGCAGCCGGGACGCGATTGCGGATCAGCTCGCCGTAGAGCCGCCGTCAGAGGAGTAGTTGATCTCCTCCGTCATGAGGCCGTAGAGCATGGGGCTGCTCTTGGCCTTGGCCGCGCCCGCGTCGATGGAAAGGATGGTTTGCGCCCCGGCAGGGAGGGCGGCGGCGAGCAGCAGAGCGGCGAGGCGGAAGCGCATGAGGTGAGAAATCCTTTTCTTTGAAAGCAAAGGAAGCATAGCGGAGCGGCGGGGGTTCGGTCACGCTTCTTTTGCGTTGGGGCGTGGGTCGGTCTGCGCGTACGCTGCCTCGGACGGTTCACCATCCGAGAGCCCGAGGGAGCCAACGGCGTTTTCCAATACCTGTCCCTGCCGTTATCATAGGAGCCTCAATAACTGACACTTCGTCACGTAGGGGATTCAATGTTCAAAAGCGCCCCCAGCGAAGCTCGCCAAGAGACTTACTCCACAGAGCACTTGCCGCAACCTGCGGGTACTCGCCTATTTGCGTTTCGGTTCATGTTTTGTTTCGTGTCGCTTTACACAGTGGACCTGACCGCCTCATTCCTGCAGCGTCAGCACCGACTACGCAATGGCGATTACCCAAAGGTTTTTCCGGAACAGTTCACAGCACCCGTGTGGCACCACGTCGTTCCATGGGTGGGAGCGCACATCCTATGGCTTGCTCATCCAGTTGTGATGCGCGGCCAGGTAGGCCAGGACTCTGTGTACGAGTACATCCTGCGCGGAACGGAACTCGCTCTCGCTGTACTGGCTGCTGCGTTCTGGAGTTTGACCGATCGCTCTCGCACGGACTATCGCAATCTCGATGCATGGCTTCGGCTGTTTGTACGCGCTGCGCTCGCGGGGGAGATGCTTTTCTACGGCCTGGCAAAGGTGCCTCCAGCACAATTCGGCTTACTATCGCTGTACCGGGAAGCACAGCCGATCGGTCAGTTGTGGCCGATGGCTATGCTGTGGGCCTTTATGGCAGCCTCTCCTGGGTACACCCTGCTTTGCGGTCTGGTGGAAACAGCAGGCGGGTTACTTCTTATTTCACGCCGCACCGTTGCGGTCGGTGCGCTGATCTCAGCCGGAGCGATGGCGAATGTCCTCGCACTCAATATCTTCTACGACGTAAACCAGAAAATCCGGTGTTTGTACTATCTCCTGCTTGCGTTGTATTTGGCGGCCCCGCAGCTTGTTCGTCTCTGGAGACTGCTTGTGCTGCAGCGTGTCACAGCTCCCGCAGTAGAGCCCGGCATTCGCGGACCACAAATCACGCGAGTCATAGCTTCGCTCATTCCGCTTTTGTTTGCAGTTGCTCTCATGGTGCACTTCATCCCGAGCAATCTGTACCGATACAACCTCGCCCGGCGTACGAACGCGTTACGCGGCTCAAACTACGGCGTCTGGCGAGTCGACAGCTTCGTGGTCGCGGATGCAAACAAACCCCTGCTGACCGAAGCGCTTCTTCAAGACATGCACGTTAAGCCCGGTCAGGATCGTTGGCGCAAGATAATCCTAGATGCAGGCGGAGACGTGTATCTGCTGCTTGGCAACGATGCGTATGAT
>CAXTUV010000045.1:11105-11795 GCA_964247445.1 uncultured Acidobacteriaceae bacterium
CGCGAAAGATGATGCACAGACCGGCGACACTCTGCTCACCGATTCCGGGGACGATCATTGGCAGTGCAGGCTCCACTTTCAGCGCACTTCGCCGACAAGCTTGACAGCTGCGGGAACGGTGAATGGAAATGGCGTGAGGATTGCGCTGGTCCAGGAAGATGCCGGCAAGACTCACCTGACCGATCCACCACATTGGATCAGCGATGGACGCCGTTGGTAGGGTGTGTACCGTAACTAAGGAGAAGTCACATCATAGGAACGTAAGGCTGTTGCTGCCTGATCCCGGCAAGCCGGAGTGAACATCGAAGTCGACCTACAATCTCCGGTTTAGCAATCCGCCCGCACTTGCGCGCCGTTTAGCGCGCTCACGCGAGCGGGATGCGGAGCTCTGCCTCCGCCCCGCCTCCCTCGCGGTTGCGCAGGGTCAGCGAGCCTCCGTGCGCCTCCGCGATCTGTTTAGCTAAAAATAATCCGATGCCCGTGCCGCCCGGCTTGGTGGTGTAGAACGGCACGAACAGGTTGCCCGGGTTGGCGATCCCTAGCCCTGAGTCGGCGACGGTGATCGCGGTCCAGCGCTCGTCTGTGTGCCAAGCGAGCCGCACCTCGGGCGGGCGCGCGGGGTTCGCGAGCGAGGCTTCGGCGGCGTTGCGCAGCAGGTCGGCAGCCTCGAGCTCGGCCTCCGCCTTGATC
>CAXTUV010000046.1:0-9631 GCA_964247445.1 uncultured Acidobacteriaceae bacterium
CCATGCAAACTCATGCACCCGGCGTTCTGGAGAAAGGGAATGGCAGCAGACAGGCAGTGTACAGGTTTCGCAGGTTGACGAACAGGTAGGTGCTGTACCAGGTGAGGCACGTATGTTGCTTGTATGAAACTCGCGAAAGATGGGTCTTTCTAGCTCAGCTGTGCCATGGCTGCCGCTGGAAATAGAGGATTTGTTCCCAGGGCCTGGGCCGCAACCCGGTTATGCCCGTGGTGTCATCAAGCTCTTTTCTTGACGGGACGCCTTCGCGAGGCCGCAGGTGCTTCTAACCCTATGAGAGCGCTGCTTGCGCTCGGAAAAGGGTTGAATCCTATGGGCTTGCTTACACCGAACAGCATCAAGAATTTTCACTCGCTTTACGCGCAGCAGCTTCGCTATCTCCTGTCGACTGAAACCCAGAGCGTAAAAGGCATCGAAGGCCTGGTTAAGCATGCAGCGGACACGCAGCTGAAGCAAGCTTTCCAATCGCACCTCAAGGAAACCGAGCTTCAGGCGGAGCGATTGAAGCAGCTCATCGCGGAGGTGAATGACGGAGATGTGGATGACATGAAGGATCCGATTATCACAACGCTGATCGGTTCAGGGGCAAACATTACGAGCGAGTCGGATGAAGGCGCGGTGCGCGATGCAGGCCTGCTCGCGAGCGCCCAGAAGGTGGAGCACTATGAGATTGCTTCCTACGGTTCGGCGCGGGACTGGGCGGCAAAGCTCGGGCTGACTCAGCATGTGGAACAGCTCCAGAAAACGCTGGATGAGGAGAAGCACGCGGATCAACTTCTAAATTCAATGGCCGACCGCATCAACAGCGCGGCTGTAGCTGCATAACTACCCCGCCGGGAGGCGCAAGCGCTTTCTGCCTCCCGGTGGGATAGAGCACGAGGTACAATCAGCGTTCGCGGTAAGCGCACTCGACCTCCAGAGCGATAGGTGCGCTCTAAGTAAGCCAGCCATGGAACCGGCATTTCACTTCGCCAGCCTTAACCGATAAAATCACTAAGTTCAGGAGCGGGCATGCTGACTACCACGACGCGGTCGGGTTACTGAATAGGTTGACTGCGGGAAACAGCTTCAACAACGCACGCGTTGTATTTTCAGCGGAAGCTGTTCTTTATGCCCGCAGCCAGGACGAACCATCTTGAACCAGACCTCCGCTGGTAATTCCGAAAGCAAGCGCAATGTTCCACGTTTCTTTGTAAGGCACCCTCAAATCGCATGGCTGCTTGGCGTGCTGGTGCTGGCCTGGGGCATCTTCGCGTACATCGCCATGCCGAAGTTGAAGGACCCGGTGACGCCCGCCCGCGAAGCCTTGGTGATTGTCGAGTGGCCCGGCGCGAGCGCCGAGCAGGTGGAGCAGCTGCTCACCAAGCGGATGGAAGGTGTGATCGCGCAAAACGACATGGTCAACGAGATCAGCTCGGCCTCCCGTCCTGGAGAGTCCGTCATCAACTTCAGCCTCGATGAGTTTCACGTCAAGGACACCGCGAAGGAGTTTGACGATATCGGCATCAAGCTGGCGCAGGTAGGCGGTTTGCCCGAGGGCGTCGGCCCCGTACAGTACTTCAACGACTTCGGCGATACGACTACCCTGATGCTGACCGTCGCGAGCCCCCCTGTTCCCGATGCAGAAATCCGCCGCCGCGCCGAGCAGGTTCAGCCGGTGATCGAGGCTGCCCGGCGAAGCGCGGGTACCCCCAAGGATGCTGTATCGATCGTCTTCTGCATGCCGGAGGCTCTCGATCCGACTGACGTCGCCGACATGGTCAGGCAGCTCTCCGGCCGTTTGCTGCGCGAGCAGCTGCTCACTTCTTCACGTGTGCTGTCCGCGCCCGGAGCCGTAATTCTCGACGGAGTCGCCGGCCGGGGCGACACGGAGCTGAAGCAGGCGCTCGCGGACTACTCCGTCCACCGGGTTGGGGCTGGGGACTTGAGCCCTGACCTTTGGGGTCCCGTTCTGCTTCACGAACCCTCCGAGCTTGCCGCGCGGCTCCGTGATTTGAGCCCGAATAAGTACAGTCCGCATGACCTTGATGTATTTACCGACACGATCGTGCGGAACTTACAAAGTGTTGAGCAAGTCACCAAGGTCGACCGCAGCGAAACCACGGAGGAGGAGGTGCGTCTCAACTTTGAGCCGGATCGCCTCATGGCTTCCCATGTCAATCCCTTCGCGCTTCCTATGCTTTTGCACGACCGCGATACCGTGACCGCGGGTGGGGAAATCCATGCGGGCACGCGCACAGAGGTTGTTCCCCAGGGTGCGCTGCACAGCATCGACGACCTCCGGATGCTGCCGCTGCCCGGCGGCGGCGGTACCCACATTAAAGATGTGGTCAGCGTCGACAAGAACTACAAAGCGGCGACCTTTCTCAATTTCCTTACCTATCGCGATGCATCCGGGACTTGGCGCCAAGGCCGGGCGCTGACCATTACCGCCAACATGCGGCCCGGCCGCCAAATCGCGGCGTTCGCGAAAGCCGTAAACGCCGACCTTGCGGATGTGAGTAAGCTCATCCCGCCCGACTTAGTCATCCGGCGGACTTCCGATCAGCCACGGCAGGTGCGGGAAAATATCAACCTGTTCATCAACTCACTTTGGGAGGCCGTGGCGCTGGTTGTGCTTGTCTCGCTGGTCGGCTTTTGGAACTGGCGCTCCGCGGCGTTGATGGCCGCATCCATCCCAATTACCCTGGCGCTCACCCTCGGGTTCATGGTGCTCCTCAAGGTAAGTCTGCAGCAGGTTTCGATCGCGAGCCTCATCATCGCGCTCGGACTCTTGATCGACGACCCTGTCGTGGCGGGCGATGCGATTCAACGGGAGCTTGTAGCGGGTACGCCGCCGGGGACCGCCGCGTGGCTTGGGCCCACCCGTCTTTCCCGCGCCATTCTGTTTGCCACCATCACCAACGTCCTTGCCTATCTACCCTTCTTGCTTCTTCGCGGAGACATCGGAGATTTCATCCGCTCGCTGCCGGTGGTGATTACCTGTTCACTGGTGGCGTCGCGCATCGTTTCCATGACCTTTGTCCCGCTGCTAGGCAAGACGCTGCTGCGTCGAGACCCCCGCGCGAAAGCGCCGCCGGTGCTGGCGGACAAGCCTCGCAATGGCTTCGCATGCCGGTATTTCGCGGCGGGGTGCTGGGCCATCGCCCACCGTAGGGCGGTGCTCACCGGCTCGCTTCTGTTGCTGATTGCCGGTGGCCTGATCGCTTCGCGCATCCACTCCGCATTCTTTCCCTATGACCTGCAATACCTCTCTTATGCCGACGTGCGTTTGCCTGAAGGGGCGACTCTGGTGGAGACCCGGGCAACAAGCGCGCAGGTGGAAAACATCATTAAGGGCGTTTCCGCCGAGTATGCCGCGGATCGAAAGCGCGCAAACCCAGGTACGCCGGTGCTGAAGTCGCTGACAACCTTTGTCGGCGGCGGCGGCCCCCGCTTCTGGGACTCGGTTTCCCCCGAGCCGCCCCAACTGAACTATGCCGAAATCCTGATTGAAACAACGGACAAGCGCGATACGAATTTCCTGGTTCCGCGCCTGCAAGCTGAAATCACAAAGAGGATCACCGGAGCTCGGGTGGACGTGCGACAGCTGGAAACAGGTCCCGCGATCAGCGCGCCCGTGGCCATCCGCATTCTGGGTCCGGATGTCGGGACGCTGTTGCAGCTTTCTGCTCGGCTTCAAGCTGCGTTCCGCTCCGACCCGCTCGCGGCCCGCGTGCGCGACGACTGGGGCAACACCCGGACAGACATGCGTGTGCAGGTGGACCCGGATAAAGCGACAAAAGCGGGTGTCACTAATCAAGATGTGGCCAGATCGACAGCCATGGAAACGAGCGGCCTTCCGGTCGGGAGCCTGCTTGACG
This sequence comes from uncultured Acidobacteriaceae bacterium, assembly GCA_964247445.1. Lineage (GTDB taxonomy): Bacteria > Acidobacteriota > Terriglobia > Terriglobales > Acidobacteriaceae > EB88. The sequence continues at coordinate 3,882 of CAXTUV010000046.1, forward strand.
GCGACGAAACGGTACCCATTCTTCTGCGGGAGCGCCATGGGGAACGGTCCTTTTTGACCGACCCCGCGGGCGAACCGGTGTACCGGGCGAGCGGCGGTACGCCTGTTCCTTTAAGCCAGGTGGCCTCCACCAAGCTCGCAACCCAAACCGCTCTGCTGCGCCACTTAAATCGCTCACGGGCCATCACGGTTTCCTGCTATCCGGCTGCTGGAGCGCTTGCCTCCACCGTGCTTGCACACGCCAAGCCTGCGATCGACAGCATCGTCAGCCATCTCCCGGCCGGCTACTCGCTCACGCTTGAAGGCGAGTACAAGGCGCAGAACAGCGGCTTCGGCGATCTGGCCATCGCCCTCGGTGTGTCCATTCTGACGATTTATCTCGCGCTGGTGGCGCAGTTCGGCAGCATCGTCAAACCATTGATTGTGTTTGCCGCGATCCCTTTCGGTTGTATCGGCGCGTTTCTCGCGCTCGCGGTCATGGACGAGCCGTTCGGCTTTATGGCTTTTCTCGGGGTGGCGAGCCTGATCGGCGTCATCGTGAGCCATATCATCGTGCTCTTTGATCGTATTGAGGAAGAGCACGATGGAGGCGGACCTTTAGAAGACACGCTTCTGAACGCGGGTATTCTGCGCTTGCGGCCTGTCCTCGTCACCTTGGGCGCGACTGCCTTCGCCCTCATTCCGCTCGCCGCCCACGGAGGCCCGCTATGGAAACCCCTTTGTTACGCCGAGATAGGCGGCCTCCTGCTTTCAGGCCTCGTGACCCTTCTTCTTGTTCCAACTTTGTATGCTTTCTTTGTTCTCGATCTGAAATGGATCCATTGGGAAGCGCGGGACTTACCTGAGTAAATAAGCATGTGCTGGAAAGCGCGGCCGGCTGCGCGCGGCCGAATGCTACTTTCAAGTAGCGAGGCCCTCAGCAAATCTCTCGCTCGCGGCTTACTTCTGTCCATCGCGGCTGTAAGTTGGCTGCTTATGCCGGCCGCGGAGGTTGCAAGCCGGATAGAGCCCGCATGCCTCCCTTTTCCTTCATCGTCGCCGAGTTTCCTGTATGCCGGGAAAGCCTGATCCTGTAACATGGAACAGCGCGGCGGCGCAGTCGAACCATCCCGACCCGTGTACCCGCACCTGAAAGAAATGATGGCGAGCGAGATTCCCGGCGTCCCCAAGCTTTCCGACGTTGCCCGGCGCGCCGGGGTCGGCAATGCGACGGCTTCGCGCGCACTCAACGGCGGGCGCAACGTCAGCCCGGACAAAATGGAGCGCATCCTGGCCGTGGTGCGCGAGCTCGGCTACAAGCCAAATCGCCTGGCGCAAAGCCTCAAGGGCGCGTCCTCCGGCATGGTCGGTATGATCGTACCTTCCATCGCCGACATGTTTTTCGCCCAGTGCGCAGAGGCGGTCGAGGCAGTGGTGCGCGAGCGCGGCGCATTGCTGGTGGTGCTTGGCTCGCACGACCGCAACGAGCTGATCTTGGCCGGCATCGAGCGACTGCTCGAGCAGCACATCGACGGGCTGATCCTGGCCTCCTCGCAGCCGCACACCCGTGAGCTGCTGCGCGTCCTGCGCGGGCTCCGGGTACCGGTGGTGGGCATCGACGGGCCGCTCACCGATGCCGGGCTGCCGTCGGTACTGTGTCGCAACTTCGAGGGTGCGCGTGAGGCCACCGAGCACCTGCTCGCCCACGGCTACCCCGAGGTGGTCAGTGTGCAGGTCAAGCCCAACCTGTACACACAGCGCGAGCGCCTGCGCGGCTACCGCGCCGCCATGGCCGCCGCGGGCGCGTCCCCACGCGAAGAGGTCATCGCCACGCGCGCGGACGCGATCGAGCTGCTGCGCCGCCATGCGCGCCCCGGCGGCGGCCCGACCGCGTTTTTCGCCGGCAATAACTTGTCCGCGCGCCTGCTCTGCGAGGCAGTCCACGCGCTTCGTTTATCCATCCCGCGCGAGGTCGCGCTGCTTTCTTTTGACGATTTCGACTTGGCCGACTCGCTCAGCCCGCCCATGAGCGTGGTGCAGCAGCCGCTCGAAGAGCTCGGACGCGCGGCGGCCAACCTGATCTTCCAGCAAATGGACCAGGAAGCAGCCCGCGTGCAGGACGGAACGCTCCGCCTCGCGCCCGAGCCGCTCCTGCTCACCCCCCGCTTGGTCCTGCGCGGGTCGTGCGGCTGCCCCATGGCTCGCGCCTGACGATTACTGATTCGCCGCGCTCACCCGGGCCTGCTTTTTTTCCTCCGCCTCGTGCAGCTCCTGCTGTAACGCGGCGAAGCGCTTGTTTGCGGCATCGGCGTTTGCACGGTCGCCCGTAGCGCGATACGCCTCCGCCAGGAGGCGCTGTACCGAGGGTTCGTCCGGCGCGGCCTGCTCGGCGGCTTGGAGGTCGGGAATCGCCTCGGTGGCCTTGCCTTCCCGCAGCAGCAGGCGGGCGCGCTCGGCGCGAGCCTGCGCGATCTCCGGGCATTCTTCGAGCGCGGTGTTCTCTTCCTTCAGCCCGGCCTCGGGCGGCTCGCCGAGCTCGGCCAGCGTATTGCCCAGCTTCCAATGGGCGTAGCAGTTGCCCGGCTGCTTTTGGAGCAGGTCGGTAAACTGCGTGCGGGCATGGGCCCAGTCGCCGGTCTTCCAGTACAGGTCGGCCAGGTGCTGCTCGGCCTGCGCATCATCCGGCGCGAGCGCGAGCGCCGCCTTATACTCCGTCACGGCACCGGGCGTATTGCTCAGGCTTTCCATGATTTCGCCCTGCATCTGGTGCGCGAGCGGGGCGTTGGGCGCAATCTCCTGGACCTTCGCTAAAGCCTGCTGGGAAAGCTGGAGGTGCAGCTTGCCCAGCAGATACCAGGCTTCCTGATCTTTAGGGTCGTTCGCGAGCGCGGCTTCAAGCTGCGCGACGGCATCGTTCGGGCGGTTCAGTTCCGTCAGTACGCGGGCATAGGTGACGCGGGCGAACCGGTCCTGCGGAAACGCCTGCACCGCTGTCCCGAGCGCGGGTTCGGCCTCTTTCGGCTGCCCTATCTCCAGCAAACTCGCTCCTAGGATCAGCTCCGCCGGCGGCAAGCCGGGTTCAAGCGCGAGCGCCTGCTTGAGCGAAGCGATGGCCTCCGGAAAGCGCCCGGCGTTAAACAGCAGGCGGCCCATGTTGTTCCAGCCCGCGGTCAGGGTCGGTGCCTGCTCGGTGATCTTGCGGTAATCGGCGATGGCCGCGTCTGTTTGGTTTGCGGCTTGTTTTGCTTGCGCGTCCGCATACAAGGCTTGTACGGCAGGCGAAACCTCCTGCGCGTGGGCGGCGACGGACAGCAGCAGAAAGACAAGAGGGAAGCGCATGACGTGTCCAGTATAGAAAAAGGCCGCCTGTTCAGGCGGCCTTTTGTAAGCGTTGGATGAGGCGTTAGAAGGTGATCCGTCCGCTCAGCTGCCCGTTGCGTGCGCCGCTGACAGATCCGGACAGACCTTGCTGCCCGTTGGCGGGAACAAAGCCGAAATTACTTGCATTGCTGATGTTGGTGTTGGGGCCGTTGAAGCGGGTGCGGTTCAGGAGGTTGAAGTAGTTCATCTCCAGCTCGAAGTTCACGTGTTCCGTGATTTCAAATGCCTTGGTCGCCTTCACATTTTCGTCATACAGCCCCGGCCCGCGCAGGTCGGAGTAGTTCCGCACGGCATTGCCGAGCGTGAACTGTCCGGTGCTGTTTTGGGTATCGACGAATGCATTTGTTGTGAAGAGCTGGTTCACGCTCTGGCTCGTGCCGCCGTTAAAGCGGATATTCTTATAGCTGCCGGAGCTGCGGGAGATTCCGGCCACTTGGTTGGGACGGTTGAAGCAGCCGGCGCACTGGAGCGGGTTGCCGTTCTCCCCGATGCCGAGCGGGTGGCCGGTTTCGTAGTCGAGGAAGAAGCCGAGCTGGATGCCTCCGACGATTTGCCCGACAGGACCCTTGCTGTTCACAAACTTTTTACCCGGACCGAACGGGAGGTCATAAGCACCGCTGATTTTGACATTGTTGAGCTCGTCATTGTCGGTGACGGTGTACTCAGCTTTTTGGTTGAACTTGTTCTCAGGTAGTGAAGCAAAGGTCGCGAATGCGCTGTCGACGTTACCCAGCGTTCTCGACAAGGTGTAAGAGCTGAGGAACGACAGCCCGTTCGAGAAGCGCTTCTCAAGCGTGGTTTGTAAGCCTTTATATGCAGCCGAACCCGACAGGTCGAAGTTGTTGTATACGTTCGAGTACTGTGGGAATGGGCTGAGGGACTGCGCCAGGGTCGCGCCGCCGCCGAAGTCGTTCACGAAGTTGGGATAGGGGCTCCTGAACCCGGCCGCCGCCAGCCGTGCCGCATCCGCCGGGTTGCTGAACGAGGCCGACAGCAGCGAGCCGTTCTGCAAGATGGCCGGGTTCTGCTGGTTGATCGGGTTCAGCTGTCCGTCGAGGTGTACGGCGCGATTGCCGACGTAGGCAACCTGAATAAACGTATTCCAAGGCAGCTGCCGCTGGTAGTTTACGTTCCACTGCTGGAGATACGGCGGACGGCCTGAGCGGACCGGATCGAACGCACGGATGGTGGTACCCAAGCCGAGCGCAGGATTGATTTGCTGCTGAGGCGGCGCGGGCAGCGGATTTGTATCCCACGAGCCGTAAGCCGGCACCGTGCTGTTGTTGGAGTTGCGTGAGAACACGCCTTGCAGCAGGTTGCCGTAGCTGGTGGCCACCTTGCTGGTGCCGTACTCGTACGCGCCGCCGTTCAGGAAAGCGACGTTGTACCCGGCTTGAAGAACCGACTTCGGCGTCAATTGGTAGGCCACGCCGACACGCGGGCCGAAGTTTTTGTAGTGGATGTCGGCCCGGCTGACCTGGCCCGCGCCGTTGCCGAACCGGTTTGCGACACCGGGAAGGTTGCCCGCCGCCGGGTTCAACGCTGTCTGATTTAAGTAAACGATCTGGTTGCTCTTCTCCGTGAAGGGCAGCATAATATCCCAGCGCAAGCCGAGATTTACGGTCAGCTTGGGCGTGAGCTTGATGTCGTCTTGGATATAGGGCGCGATCAAAAGGTTCCGCAGGCTCAGCTCATTCGCGAAGGTACGGCTGGCGCTGTCTACTTGGCCGAGGAGGAAACTTGCGAATGAGCTACCCGTGCTGTTGATGTTGTTCGGGTCCGCGGTCGTGCGCTGGCTGAAGTTGAAAACGCCCGTGCAGTTTTGGCACTCATTGTCGTCCTGGTAGGAGCGACGCGCTTCGCCGCCGAAGTTGAAGGTGTTGATCCCGTGTGTCCAGAGCCAGTTGTTGACGAAGGCCAAACCGAGCTTGCGGTTGATGGATTGCGTTTCACCCACCGCTCCGGTACCGCTGCCGTCGCCTACACCGAAGTTGTCAGGTTCGTTCTGCCCGTCAAAACCAATCTTCGGAAAGAAACCTTGCGCGATCGGACTGGGCTGCTGAGCAGCGAAATTGAAGACCGGGCTGTTGGAGAACTGGTTGTTGATCTCCCCAATCCATGACACGCCCGCCGTCAGCACAAGCTTGGGCGTGAGCGAGTTGACATAGTTGAGAAGGAACACGCTTCCCAGTACGGGACTCGATTTGGTGCTTTGCAGCGGGTTGCCTTGGGGAATGGTGGTGTTGCCGTCAAATCCGGTGGTGCTGAATGAGTTCCGCCACTCCGCCCAGTGCAGGGACTGGGTCGGCGTGAGATTGTGGTCGATGGTGTAGCCCCAAGTATTGTTCGTGTTCGGGAAAGCATTCGGCGTGTTCGTGGTGTTGTTGACCA
>CAXTUV010000046.1:9641-11760 GCA_964247445.1 uncultured Acidobacteriaceae bacterium
ATCCCGGACGGTTCGGGTTGGGAATAAACGGGATGACGGTGGCCGAGTTCCGGCTGATGCGCGCCGGGTCGATCACATTCAACCTGCCCTGATACTGGAACTGACGTCCCGTTTGCGGGTCGAAGATCGGGATCAGCTGGCCGGTGCTGGGATTGATGAAGTCGGAAAAGTCGCCGGTCTTTTCCTGCGGCGTGGGCAGCGTTCCAAAACCCGTGTTGGTATTGCTCTGCCGCGCGAGGTCTACCGAGACAAGAAAGAACGTCTTATCCTTGCCGTTATAGAGGTGCGGGAGGATCACCGGACCGCCTACGGTACCGCCGCCGTCGTTTTCGCGGTCGATCGGGGTGGTTCTGTTAAAGAACCCGCGCGCGTCAAAAAACTCGTTGCGGTTGATGTAGAAAAGATCGCCGTGCAGGGCGTTGGTGCCCGAAGCCGTTTGGTAGGTGACTGCGCCTTGAGCAAGCCCATATTTGGCTGAAAAGGTGGACCGCTCCACGCGGAACTCGTTCACCAACTCGAATGGGGGATTGAAGTTACCCGTGGACCCCGCGGTCTCCGATTGCGGCGCGGGAATGCCGTTGTAAAGGATTTCCGTTTCAAAGTCGACGCCGCCGTTGATGCGGTGCGAGAAGGTATCGCCCTGCACGCCCGGGGCTAGAAACTGGAGCGTGTCGATCTGGCGACCGCGACCACCGCCGATAGCAGTGGGTAAGGCTTTCACCACTGTCTGCTCGACCGTGGTGCCGAGCTCGGGCTGTGTGGTGTTGAGTGCGATCAGCGGAGCGGATACCGTGACTGTTTCGTTCGCGCCGGCATTTAAAGAGATGTTTAAGGTCGCCTGAACGGTGATCTCGATATTGACGTCATTTCTGACCGTTGTCGCGAAACCCGGAGCCGTGACCGTGACGGTATAGCGTCCCGGCTTAAGGCCGGTGACGGTGTAGGTGCCGGCATCGCCGCTGACCGCCTTCGTTTCAACTTGTGTCGTGTTTTCAACGACAGAGATATTGGCTCCGGCGATCACAGCACCGGTTGGGTCGCTGACAGTCCCCGTGATGCCGCTGGATGCTTGCGCAAGCGCGGCGGTGCTGCTCAACAGCAATGCTCCGGCAACCAAGGCGGGGCCGCGCAATCTGGGCGCGGCAAGAACGGCAGTACGGGCGAGTCGAGACAAGTACATGGCGGAGCCTCCGGAAGGCAGCTTCTTGCGCTGCGGAACGCTGGATCGTCTTATTCTGTGGACCGCGATGCGGTTTCGGTGAAAACGATTCCAATGCGAGCCAACAATAAGGAATGGGTCCGCCACTGTCAATATCTTTTTTGGTGTCACCTAGACGGGCTGAAGGAGAGTCCGGGCCGGGCGCTCCTTCAGCCCGTCTGCCTGCCTCGCCATACCGTCGAGTACGCCGGTCCGGGTCAGCTGATTGGGCGTCCCAGGCTTGCCGCCAAATCCGACACACGCATCATTGAACAGGCTGCGCCTTGCCCTCCCGCAGGGCGCGGTCCAGCAGCGCCCGGAGCTTTCGCTCGGCTTCGGCGCTCGCGGCTGCCTGCCGCGTACCCAGTGCGCCTTGCCGGAAACCGAGGCTGCTTTGCAGTGCCGCAAGCCCGGCCTGCTCCCGCGCGAGCTCGACCACCTGCTCTGTGACAGGAGCCATCTGCTCGCGTATGCGTTCGCCTATCTCCCGAGCTCGTCGGGCCATCGCTTCAACCTGCGGACGGTTGGCCTCGATTTGCTTCTGCACCTCCGCCACGCTCTGTTGGAGCTGATCCCGCTCAGCCTCCAAGCGGGACCGCTCTTCCGCGCTCAGCGAAGCACCGTGCAGGGCGAGCCGCACTTCGTCGTCGACAAGCTTGGAAATGTCACTCCCGAAAGCCTACGGCAGCTCGAAATCCACCGGGGGCGAGCGTGGAAACTCAACCTTGCCGACCTGCGCGGCGACGGCCTGCTGCTGCGCGCTCAACGCGGTCTCCCGGGTGCCGAGCTCGCCCTGCCGGCGACCCAACTCGCCTTGCCGGCTGCCCAGCTCCGCCTGTTCGCGCCCCAGCTCCTTGAGCGGAGCGCAAGCGGCCAGCGCTTCCCCGACCAAGGTTGGATCGTGCACAACCCAGGTTTTCC